>JBCBZV010000262.1:0-2572 GCA_039815155.1 Pseudomonadota bacterium | reverse complement strand
GCTGTTGTTTGCGGGCGTGTGGCGCTGCAAAAAGTTCCGATCAGTTTCGGCTGGCTTGTTCATCAGCTTCGTGAAACTTCCTATGGCTGTGAAATGCGCAGCCGCTGTTGGCTAGGCCGGGCAATGGTTACCGGTAGCCGGGAGCAAGATCCTCGCAATTGGTTGCTGCGGACTCGTCTCTTTGAACGACTCACCATGCCCGCTACGCACGGGCGCGACATGCTGACGCACTGCGCGATGGAGATGAATCACCTAGCGAGCTTCTTACCAGAGCTCTATGCGCTTTATCACGGAGATAAACTCAGCAAAGCGACCTAGCAAACAATACGAATCGCTCACTTATCCGACGCTAGCGGGTCGTTGGGCCCCTTGTTGTCACTACACTCATTCGCCGGCCAAGCCGGTCTTCACGCTGCTTGCGACCCAGGTGCGGACCTTCTTAATTCGAGGGTCGTTCCGCGCACTTTTATGGAACACCATCCACAACGGACGAACCAGGGAGACCGGGTAATCGACTCTTTTGAGACCATGGCACCGCGCCAGATACTCCGGAAACAAACCGATACCTTGTCCACGTTTGGCGGCCTCGAGCAGAGCGAGGGTACTGCTAGATAGCATTAGCGCGCGGGCAGTAAATCCCTGCTCCCGTGCCCACACTACCTCAGGAATATCACCATAGCGATCATCGAGCAGAAGATACTCCTGCTGCTTTAAGGTCGCAGTCGTTGGATTGTGTCGAGCAAAGTAGTCATTGGACGCATAGAGTTGTGAGTGAATCGTCCCCAGCTTTCTTGCAACAAGTGTCTCTTGGACTGGCGCCGCCAAACGAATCGCCATATCAGCTTCGCGCTTACTGAGGTCGGCATTCTCGTAGGACACCAACAAGTCTATGCGGGGCGGGTGTTCGAAACTTTTAAGCGCCGCCAATCTTGGTGCGAGTAGCGTCGTAATGACCGTCTCCGTTGCTGATACACGAACGGGCAGCTCCGCCTCGCGAGCCTTCAACGAGCGTGCGACGCGCTGCACCGTGTCCATAGCGGTCTGAGCGTCATGCGTGGCTCGATAAAACGACGCACCCTCTTGCGTCACCGTAACCCCGGATGAGCTGCGCAGCAGTAGCTTCAGAGAGGTCGCGTGCTCAAGCTGATCGATCCGCCGGGACAGCGTCGCAATCGACATGCCCGCGGAGCGCGCGGCTTCACTGATCGAGCCTGCTCGGACGACCGCCACAAAGGCTTTCACATTGTTCCAGTCCACTGCTGATCGCATCCTTGTCTTTTCATTAATGAAAAGTATTTTTCCATATTTGAGCTATCTCGCTCCACCATCAGCTGCCACAGTGATGGCAAAGAAAAGACCTGATCCGTGTTGGTTGGAGTTTTACCTTGAAACAACTCACATTCCTCAAGGCAGATACTTTCGAGTGGCGAGAAGTAGCCACTCCGACGATAAACAATAGCGCGCAAGCACTAGTCCGCCCCCTCGCTGTCACTCGCTGCGACTTAGATCTTTATATCGCTACTGGTTTGTATCCGCTGGAGGGCCCCTTTGCATTCGGTCATGAGATCGCAGGAGAGGTAGTCGACATCGGTGACGCGGTGGGGAACGTAGTACCAGGAGACCGGGTAATTGTTCCATTCCAAATCAGCTGTGGCACCTGCAGCAACTGTCGCAAAGGTTTTACCAATGCTTGTCTTAGCGTGCCCGCGTTCGCATCCTACGGTCTGGCCCCGATTGGCCAATCGGAATGGGGCGGCGGTCTGAGCGACCTTCTTCGCGTGCCCTTTGCGGATGCGATGCTCGTCAAAATTCCCCCGGAGCTATCGCTAGTTGATGCGGCGGCAATGTCGGACAACGCCGTCGATGGTTACCGGACAGTCGCGGGACCGATGCGTGAATACCCTGGGTCGGATGTTTTAGTCGTCGGTGGCCTGGCGCAGAGCGTGGCTCTTTACGCGGTAAAAGCCGCTATTGCCTTAGGCGCGAAGCGCGTCGTCTACCGGGACTTCGATCAACGCCGGCTTAGCGTCGCTAGCGCCGTGGGCGCCGAAGGGATCGCGACAACCTACTCAGCCTCGATGGCCATTGAGGAACAGTTTGACATTACCGTTGAGGGAGCAGGCATCCCAGAAGCGCTCGTGTTCGCGCTTCGCTCAACGGCCCCCTGCGGTATTTGTACCGGCGTGTCCGCCGGGATTGGTACCACAGCGGAGATCCCCCTTAGGGCTATGTATTCGAAAGGCATCACCTACCAGGTGAGCCGGGTCCATGCTCGTGCGGCCCTTGAGGAACTTCTGACGTGCGATAGCTGTAGCAAGTTCCAGCCCCATTCGCTTATCGACGCTACGCTGCCCTTTTCGTCGGCGATCGATGCGATGGGCGTCGACAATACGAAAACCGTGTTTATAGTCGATGAAATATTCGTCGGTTAGCTCATATTCATTCGCGCATGAACGCGCGAAAGCGACTATTGCACGGGGCCCACTTGTGCTGCCAAACCGCCAATCTCGAAGCCTTGCAGATTGTAGAACACGGCCGATTCTAAGCTTCCGACAAAGTAGTTTGTCGGATT
>JBCBZV010000138.1:0-10190 GCA_039815155.1 Pseudomonadota bacterium | reverse complement strand
CGGTCAACATACGCCGCGACTGTCCGCTCTGCAAAACCGAGCGCTCGCCGATGGCGTCGAAGAGCCGCCCGGTCCATTTTGTTGACAAATACCATGCGCGGCACTTCGTACTTGTTAGCCTGACGCCACACCGTTTCCGTTTGCGGCTGAACGCCCGAGGATCCACACAGCACGACGACCGCGCCATCGAGAACGCGCAAAGACCGTTCCACCTCAATCGTGAAGTCCACGTGCCCTGGCGTGTCGATAATGTTGATGCGGTGCTGGTCAAATTGCTGATCCATGCCCTGCCAGAAGCAGGTCGTCGCAGCAGACGTGATCGTGATGCCACGCTCCTGCTCCTGCTCCATCCAATCCATGGTTGCAGCGCCGTCGTGAACTTCGCCGATTTTGTGGGAGAGACCAGTGTAGAAAAGCACGCGCTCCGTCGTTGTGGTTTTGCCAGCATCGACGTGCGCAACAATACCGATGTTGCGATAACGACCAATCGGTGTTTTACGAGCCACTTTTCTATCTCCGTTGTGTGCTTTTAGCTAATTTGAAGTTCGATTTCATCCGTGATGGAAGCGACTGCAGAACGCTTCGCAACCATGCGCGGTAAACGCAAACGCTAGAACCGGAAGTGAGAGAAAGCCTTGTTTGCTTCCGCCATTCGGTGCACGTCTTCGCGCTTCTTAACCGCATTACCCTTGCCTTGAGACGCATCGAGGATTTCTCCGGCAAGACGCTGACGCATGGATTTTTCGCCCCGGTTGCGCGCATATTCAACGAGCCAACGCATAGAGAGTGCGACCCTACGAGAAGGCCTCACCTCGACGGGAACCTGGTAGGTTGCACCCCCGACGCGTCGTGACTTTACTTCGACCATTGGCGCTATGTTTTCCAGAGCTTGATCGAATACTTCGATTGGATCTTTGTTCAAACGTTCCTGAACTATGTCCAAAGCCCCGTACACAATGCTCTCTGCAACAGATTTCTTGCCGCTAACCATCACGTGGTTCATGAATTTCGCTAAGGTCGCATTACCAAACTTGGGATCAGGCAATACCTCGCGTTTAGCGACGACTCGTCTTCTTGGCATATTTGTTTCCTTTTTCTTTTCAGGTTACCCGGACACCATACTGACACCGATAAGGTGGGGGTGCAGAGATCCGGCCTTACTTCATACATTTTGATTTAGGCGTACCCCGTTCTATCGAGGCGTGCCGTTACTTTTGCAGATTCGACGGCTCATTCTGGGTGATCGCCTTTCCGCTGATACCTTGCCTTCTCAAGTTAAACCACTTTGGTTACAAACTGACCTAAGCTGCTAAGCGTATGCGCCAAGAGCGCTGCGTACCGATTGTTGCTGACCTCGTTTGGGTCCGATGACAGCTGTCAATAGTTGCGATATCGCTGCTGTCACACTTTGGCTTCGAAGGCCTACTTAGGTCGCTTCGCGCCGTACTTAGATCGGCCATTTTTACGATCGGCGACGCCTGAAGTATCCAAGCTGCCGCGTACCGTGTGATAGCGAACACCCGGTAAATCCTTTACCCGACCGCCGCGAATTAGCACCACGCTGTGTTCTTGTAGGTTGTGGCCTTCTCCTCCGATATAGGAGGAAACCTCAAAACCGTTCGTCAAGCGAACACGGCAGACCTTTCGAAGAGCAGAGTTTGGCTTCTTCGGCGTGGTCGTATAGACGCGGGTACATACACCGCGGCGCTGAGGACAACCCTGAAGCGCAGGCACGTCACTCTTTTCTACTTTTCGCTTGCGCGGCTTCCGCACCAGCTGGTTAATCGTTGCCATGAACAATGGGCTCCAGTGTTCTGTGTAAACGTTCTATGTCAGTGTTCTATGTTCCGAAGGGGTCGCCTTTATCCGTACGAGAGCCTACAAATCACTCTCTCGCAGGCAAAACAGTGCCCCCTCCGTAAAAAGGAGGCGGCATTCTATAGATGGCCTATAGGTGAGTCAACAAATTGCAGCGTCCGTGAACGCGCACTATTACCGCGAGCCTGAGCTCCTTTATTAGCGCTCGCAAAGTCGATGAAAACCTTCCTTTGGTAAAAGCTCAAAACGGAGAATCAAAAAAGGCGACACCGGATCACCGGGGCCGCCTTAGAAGGCTGATTAAAAGCTCTAATCGACGCTTTCTTGCAGTGCCTCTGTGAGTGCTGCTTCGATGTCTTCCGCAGACACAACCAGATCACCCTCTTCATCCGCTTTACGGCGCCGCTCTTCGTGGTATGCCAGTCCTGTACCCGCCGGAATAAGGCGTCCCACAACAACGTTCTCCTTCAGCCCGCGCAGGTAGTCTCTCTTTCCAGTAACGGCCGCCTCCGTTAGGACACGGGTCGTTTCCTGGAACGACGCAGCGGAAATGAAGCTCTCTGTCGCCAACGAGGCCTTGGTAATACCAAGAAGTTCACGCTCACCGGTCGCAGGCACTAGATTTTCCGCAAGCAAACGCTCATTTTCCTCAAGGAAAGTCGTGTACTCGACCTGCTCCCCTTTGATCAGCGTGGAGTCACCTGGTGAAGTGATAACCACCTTGCGAAGCATCTGACGCACGATTACTTCGATGTGCTTATCGTTGATCTTCACACCCTGGAGGCGGTAAACCTCTTGGATTTCATTAACGATGTACTTCGCTAGCTCGGCGATACCCTTGAGTCGAAGGATATCGTGAGGGCTCAATGGACCTTCCGAGATCATCTCGCCTTTTTCAACGGACTCACCTTCGAATACGGACAAGTTTCGCCACTTCGGAATCAGCGACTCATAATGATCAGATCCGTCCGGCAGGGTCTGCCCGTCCGTGGGTGTGATCACTAAGCGACGCTTGCCTTTGGTTTCCTTACCAAAGCTGACCGTACCGGAGATCTCCGCAAGGATCGCAGGCTCTTTCGGCTTGCGAGCTTCGAATAAATCGGCAACTCGAGGTAGACCACCGGTGATATCCCGAGTCTTTGAGCCTTCTTGTGGAATACGCGCTAGCACGTCACCCGCTTCAACAGTCGCCCCATCCTCGAGGCCCACCAGCGCGAGCGCCGGTAGGAAGTAGTGCGCCGGTACGTTGGTATCGGCCAGACACAACTCCTCGCCCTTCTCATCGACCAGGGTGATCGCTGGGCGTACGTCCTTTCCGGCTGCAGGTCGTTCCGCCGGATCGCTCACCTCGATACTAGAAAGACCGGTGAGCTCATCGGTCTGACGCTTAATCGTGATGCCCTCTTCCATGCCGCTGAACTTAACGGTACCCGCGACTTCCGTAATGATCGGGTGCGTATGCGGATCCCAGGTTGCAACGATATCGCCGGCGGTGACTTCGCTCTCATCGGCAGTCTTAATGATTGCGCCATAAGGCAGCTTGTAGCGCTCCCGCTCCCGGCCCACTTTATCCAGAATGGATAGCTCACCGGATCGCGAAACAGCGATCAAAGTCCCATCGGTACGGTCCACGGTCTTCACATTGTGGAGTCGTACCACCCCGTCAGTGATGACTTGAATGTTGTCCTGTGCCGTCGCCCGCGAAGCGGCCCCACCAATGTGGAAGGTACGCATCGTTAGCTGCGTACCCGGCTCGCCGATCGACTGAGCCGCGACTACGCCAATGGCTTCGCCCATATTCACTCGATGACCGCGAGCAAGATCGCGTCCGTAGCAAGCGGAGCAAATCCCGTGACGGGTCTTACAGGTAATCGGAGAAAGAACTTGGATCTCATCGATACCCATTTCTTCGATACGACGAATCCAGAGCTCATCCAACATCGTGCCCGCAGGGATCGCAATTTCATCTTCCGAACCCGGTCGAATAACGTCTTTGGCCACCATCCGTCCTAGAACACGGTCGCCAAGCGACTCAATGATATCGCCGCCATCGATGACCGGTGTCATCAGCAGACCTTCATCTGTATCGCAAGTCTCCTCCGTCACGACCAGATCCTGCGCAACATCAACAAGACGACGAGTCAGGTAACCGGAGTTTGCAGTTTTGAGCGCCGTGTCAGCAAGGCCCTTACGAGCACCGTGCGTAGAAATGAAGTACTGAAGTACGTTCAATCCTTCGCGGAAGTTTGCCGTGATTGGCGTTTCGATGATGGAACCATCGGGCTTTGCCATAAGTCCACGCATACCCGCGAGCTGACGAATCTGTGCGGGTGAACCACGAGCCCCTGAATCGGCATAGACGTAGACCGAGTTGAAGGAATCTTGCTGTTCTTCCTCGCCATCTTTGTTGATCACAGTCTCTTTCGAGATACCCTGCATCATCGACTTCGATACCAGGTCATTGGCGCGGGACCAGATATCGATCACCTTGTTGTACTTCTCACCCTGGGTAACCAAGCCGGCGGCATACTGCTCTTCGATCTCTTTGACTTCTGCCTCAGCGCTGTCAATGAGCTCGGCTTTTTCCGTCGGGATTTCGAAATCGTTGACACCGATGGAGGCGCCGGATCGAGTGGAATACTCGTAGCCGGTGTACATCAGTTTGTCAGCAAAGATGACCGTCGCCTTAAGGCCAACCGCGCGGTAGCACTGGTTGATGATTTGAGAAATCGCACGTTTCGCCATGGGCTTATTGACCATGTCGTAGGCAATACCTTCGGGAACGATATCCCAAAGTAAGGCCCGACCCACGGTCGTATCTAGGATCGCGGTTCGCGCCTTGCTCTCACCTTCATCGGTGATAACAACTTCGTGAATGCGAACCTTCACACGCGCCTGCAGATGAGCCTCGCCCGTGATGTAAGCGCGGTGTACCTCGTTATAGTCGGCAAATACGCGACCCTCACCACGAGCATTCACACGCTCGCGGGTCATGTAGTAGAGACCGAGAACGACGTCCTGGGACGGAACAATAATCGGCTCACCATTGGCGGGGGACAGGATATTGTTGGTCGACATCATCAAGGCGCGCGCTTCAAGCTGCGCCTCTAAGGTCAGCGGCACGTGCACCGCCATCTGGTCGCCGTCAAAGTCCGCGTTGTAAGCAGCACATACGAGCGGGTGCAGCTGTATAGCTTTACCCTCAATCAGTACCGGTTCAAAGGCCTGAATGCCCAAACGGTGCAAGGTCGGCGCGCGATTGAGCAGAACTGGGTGCTCGCGAATAACTTCTGCAAGAATATCCCAAACTTCCGGTGGCTCGCGCTCGACCATCTTCTTCGCAGCTTTGATCGTGGTCGCCAGGCCGCGCGTTTCCAGCTTGCCAAAAATAAACGGCTTGAATAACTCGAGCGCCATCTTTTTAGGCAGGCCGCACTGGTGCAGTTTTAGCGCCGGGCCTACTACGATCACCGAACGACCGGAGTAGTCGACTCGCTTACCGAGAAGGTTTTGACGGAAGCGACCCTGCTTACCTTTGATCATGTCGGCTAGCGACTTGAGTGGGCGCTTGTTAGAACCGGTAATCGCCCGGCCGCGACGACCATTGTCGAGCAGCGCGTCAACGGACTCCTGCAGCATACGCTTTTCATTGCGCACAATGATGTCCGGTGCGTTCAGGTCCAGCAGACGCTTGAGCCGGTTGTTACGATTGATCACCCGTCGATAGAGATCGTTGAGGTCGGAGGTAGCAAAACGGCCGCCATCAAGCGGTACGAGCGGGCGTAAATCCGGCGGCAGAACGGGCAGCGCATTAAGGACCATCCACTCGGGCTTGTTACCGGAGTTAGCGAATGCCTCCATCAATTTAAGACGCTTCGACAGCTTCTTAATCTTAGTTTCGGAGTTGGTCTGCGGAATCTCCTCACGCAGACGCGCGATCTCGCTGTCGAGATCGATTTGCTGCATTAGATCTTGAACCGCTTCCGCACCCATTTTTGCGGTGAACTCATCACCGAACTCTTCCATGGACTCGTAGTACTGTTCGTCCGTTAAGAGCTGGCCGTGCTCCAGGGTTGTCATACCCGGATCGGTGACAACGTAAGACTCGAAGTACAACACACGCTCGATATCGCGCAGCGTCATATCTAGCAGCAGACCGATTCGCGAAGGCAGAGACTTCAGGAACCATATGTGAGCTACTGGGCTTGCGAGTTCGATATGGCCCATTCGCTCTCGGCGTACTTTGGCTAGAGCGACTTCAACGCCGCACTTTTCGCAAATAACGCCGCGGTGCTTAAGGCGCTTGTACTTGCCGCACAGACATTCGTAGTCCTTAACCGGGCCGAAAATCTTCGCACAGAACAAGCCGTCTCGTTCTGGCTTGAAAGTTCGGTAATTGATCGTCTCCGGCTTTTTAACCTCTCCAAAAGACCAAGAACGGATCATGTCCGGCGACGCAAGGCCTATACGGATAGCGTCGAACTCGTCCGACTGGCCCTGAGATTTCAGCAAATTGAGTAAGTCTTTCAAGACAATTCCTCCACGAGGTATTTTTGCCGCGCCGTCTGTCCTGCAGTACGGCGCTGATTCCTTCTATCGTTTTCCATTAAGCGTCTCATCAGAGCTGCGTAATGGCGTCGCGTCTATTCGCTCTCGAGTTCGATGTCGATACCGAGCGAGCGAATTTCCTTGACGAGCACGTTGAAGGACTCGGGCATGCCCGGCTCCATGCGATGGTCGCCATCCACAATGTTTTTGTACATCTTCGTTCGTCCAGCCACGTCATCAGACTTGACGGTCAACATTTCCTGCAAGGTGTAAGCGGCGCCGTAGGCTTCAAGCGCCCAGACCTCCATCTCACCAAATCGCTGACCACCGAACTGTGCCTTACCACCCAGCGGTTGCTGCGTGACCAGACTGTAGGAACCGGTGGAGCGCGCATGCATCTTGTCGTCAACCAGGTGGTTCAACTTCAGCATATACATGTAGCCGACGGTCACCGGCCGCTCAAAGGTGTTGCCGGTGCGACCGTCGAACAGCGTAAGCTGTCCGCTGTCGGGCATATCGGCTAATTTGAGAAGCTCCTTGATTGCAGACTCGGCAGCGCCATCAAACACCGGTGTTGCCATCGGCACGCCAGAGGTCAGGTTCTTGGCCAACTCAAAAATCTGATCATCGGTTAAGCCTTTGATATCCTCAACCCGACCTGCGCCATTGTTGTACACGCTCTCGAGGAACTTTCGAAGCTCCGCAACCTTACGCTGCTCTTCGAGCATCAAGTCGATTTTTTTACCGAGACCGTACGCGGCTAGTCCAAGGTGTGTTTCTAGAATCTGGCCGACGTTCATTCGCGAAGGTACACCGAGCGGGTTCAGTACAATGTCGACCGGCTCACCGTTCTCGTCGTAAGGCATATCCTCAACAGGCATGATCACGGAGATCACCCCTTTGTTCCCGTGACGTCCAGCCATCTTATCGCCAGGCTGAATACGACGCTTAACAGCGAGGTAAACCTTGACGATTTTCAATACGCCCGGCGCTAAGTCGTCACCGCTTTGCAGTTTGCCTTTCTTGTCTTCAAAGCGTTCTTCTAGCAGCTTATTCTGATCTTCGAGTTGCTGCTGCGCCGAGGCCAGTGCTTCGTTCAGCGCGGCCTTATCAAGCTTGAGCTTGAACCACTGCTCGCGCTCAAGCTCATCCAGCACCGCCTCCGTTAGCTTTGTACCCTTGCTCAGACCACCGCCGCTAACGGTTGTCGCTCCCTTGAGCAAGTTAGTCAGGAAAGAGTAAGTCGCATCTTCGTAGATACGAAACTCTTCCTTAAGGTCCTTGCGGTATTCGTCAAGCTGGCTCTTTTCGATCTGTTTGGCGCGCGCATCTTTCTCAAGACCGTCACGGGTAAATACCTGAACATCGATCACCGTACCCTTAGTACTGGAGGGTACGCGCAACGATGTGTCTTTCACGTCGGACGCTTTTTCACCGAAGATCGCGCGAAGCAGTTTTTCTTCCGGCGTAAGCTGCGTTTCACCTTTAGGCGTCACTTTACCTACCAGGATGTCACCAGCATCGACTTCCGCACCGATATACACGATGCCAGACTCGTCAAGGTTGGATAGCGCTCCCTCCCCGACGTTGGGTATATCACCGGAAATCTCTTCAGGTCCCAACTTCGTATCCCGAGCGATACAGGTAAGCTCTTGAATATGAATCGTTGTGAACCGATCCTCCTTGACGACCCTTTCGGATACCAAGATCGAATCTTCGAAGTTGTAGCCGTTCCAGGGCATGAAGGCGATACGCATATTTTGTCCGAGAGCTAGCTCGCCCATATCAATAGACGGCCCATCGGCAAGAATATCGCCTCGCGTTACCGCATCTCCCCGGCCCACGATCGGACGCTGGTTGATGCAAGTATTCTGATTCGAACGGACATACTTGGTCAGGTTGTAGATATCGACCGGCGCTTCGCCAGGAGCGACTTCCGCATCGTCAACACGCACCACAATCCGGCTAGCATCGACCGAGTCGATAACACCGGGACGCTTTGCAACAACGCAAACGCCGGAATCGGAGGCCACGAAGCGCTCCATGCCGGTGCCCACTAAAGGCTTTTCACTGCGCAAAGTCGGCACTGCCTGCCGCTGCATGTTTGAACCCATGAGTGCCCGGTTCGCGTCATCGTGTTCTAGGAACGGAATCAACGCGGCCGCTACCGATACAACCTGCTGCGGTGACACATCCATGTAGTCAATGCGATCCGGCGGCATGACGGTAAATTCGTTCAGGTGCCGTACGGCAATCAGGTCATCAACGAACCGATTCTTGCTGTCCATCTCCGCAGACGCCTGGGCAATCACGTGCTCAGCCTCGTTGATCGCCGACAAATACTCGATGTCGTCGGTAACGACCCCGTCGACTACCTTTCGATATGGGGACTCCAAGAAGCCGTACTCGTTGGTCCGGGCGTAAACCGCCAGCGAGTTAATCAAACCGATATTCGGCCCTTCCGGTGTCTCAATCGGGCAGACGCGACCGTAATGAGTAGGGTGTACGTCTCGCACTTCAAAACCCGCACGCTCGCGTGTCAAACCACCAGGCCCGAGCGCTGAAACACGACGCTTGTGGGTAACTTCAGACAGCGGATTGTTTTGATCCATGAACTGAGAGAGCTGGCTCGAACCGAAGAATTCTTTTACCGCCGCCGATACGGGCTTAGCGTTAATAAGGTCCTGAGGCATCAAGCCTTCGCTTTCAGCCATCGACAAGCGTTCCTTAACGGCGCGTTCGACGCGGACCAGACCCACGCGGAATTGATTTTCCGCCATCTCACCAACGCTACGAATACGCCGGTTGCCGAGGTGATCGATGTCATCGACCATGCCCTTACCGTTGCGGATTCCGACCAGAGTCTGCAGCACATCAACGATATCTTCTCGAGAAAGCGTGCCCTCCCCGGTGATCTCCTCACGACCAAGGCGACGGTTGAACTTCATACGGCCAACGCCCGATAGATCGTAACGGTCAGCGGAGAAGAAGAGGTTTTGGAACAAATTCTCTGCCGACTCTTTCGTCGGCGGCTCGCCGGGACGCATCATGCGATAGATTTCAACCAGCGCTTCCAGCGGGTTTCGGGTGGTATCTTGACGAAGCGTGTCCGAGACGAACGGGCCGCAGTCGAGTTCGTTGGTGTAGATAGTCTCGACTTTGTCGACGCCGAGCTCTACAAGTTTGGCGACGACCTCTTCGCTTATTTCCGTATTGCACTCAAACAGGACTTCCCCTGAATTCTCATCAACGATGTTCTTGGCAAGGGAGCGCCCGTTCAAGTATTCGGTAGGCACCGGCAGCTCGCTCACACCTTCTTTTTCTAGCTCGCGGATGTGGCGCGCGGTGATTCGCCGTCCTTGCTCTACGATGACTTTTTTGCCGACTTTAATATCGAAAGCCGCAACGTCTCCACGTAACCGTTCTGGAATAAGTTCCATTTGAACGTCGCCTTCTTTGCTCAGCGTGAAGGCATTGAAGTCGTAGAACATCGACAGAATTTCTTCTGAATCGTAACCCAAAGCTCGCAACAAAATGGTCGCTGGGAGTTTTCGACGGCGGTCAATCCGCGCAAATACGAGATCCTTAGGATCGAACTCAAAGTCTAGCCAGGAGCCGCGATAGGGGATGATCCGCGCAGAGTAAAGAAGCTTGCCAGATGAATGAGTTTTGCCCTTGTCGTGATCAAAGAATACACCCGGTGAACGGTGCAGCTGCGATACGATGACGCGCTCTGTTCCATTAATAACAAAGGTGCCGTTATCGGTCATCAGGGGGATTTCACCCATGTAGACCTCTTGCTCCTTGATGTCTTTGATGGTCTT
>JBCBZV010000109.1:0-13879 GCA_039815155.1 Pseudomonadota bacterium | reverse complement strand
CTTTGGACTTCTACTGTAAAAAGTTAGGCCTGATTGAGGTCAATCGGTTCGATAGCGAGCAAGGCCGCTTTACACTGGTGTTTTTATCAGCGCGCGATGATCAAGATCTGGCAGCGGAACGCTCAGCACCGCTGCTTGAACTCACCTACAACTGGGATCCGGAAGAATATGAGGGCGGAAGAAACTTCGGCCACCTCGCCTTTCGAGTCGACGATATCTACGACAGCTGTCAGCAATTGCAAGAGGCCGGTGTGACTATAAATCGCCCGCCCCGCGACGGACGCATGGCGTTTATTCGGTCGCCAGATGGGATTTCAATCGAACTATTGCAAAAAGGAAGTGCTCTGCCCACGCAAGAACCTTGGTCGACGATGGAAAACACAGGTTCTTGGTAAGGCAACGACTGCGTGGAAGAAGAGTTGTTTCAGCATTACTGCAGCGGTGAAGCAGACGCTACACCAGCCTTCTCGTGGCATGGCTCAGCGAACGGATATCAGCATTTCGCCTGCGTGGCAGCGTTAGGACGTTACGCTGAGGCTAGTTACTCGACTGAGTCCCATGGGGTGCGCGAGGAAGGCCTAAAGACTCTCATCGAAGCCACTCAACTGTGGATTCAACAAGGTGCGCGTGTCCCGCCGGGTGTTGCCTTAGCTCAGATACTGCGGGCAGCAAGTCTTGAAGACTCAACTTTCGGAGTGCTTTTAGCATCCCTTGAAACGGCGTCGCGAACTCTACGTGTTTCTTCTACTGGCGAAGGAGCAATAGTACTTTTTGGCGACGGCCAGTCGGTGACCCTGCTCGAAGCGCCGCCCACATACGAATCGAGCGGTGAATGGGCTGATCTGCCGGAGACTCTCCGACAGCTGCGAGATGGAGAACGCGTACTTCTTTCGATTCAAGACCCTGGAAACGTAGACTCAGCCATCAGCGAACTGCGCGACTCGTTTCACTTACCTGTGAAACAGGCCGGAGAACAGTATCGGCAGTTTCTTGAAAACGATTCAGCCGGTCTAACACAGGGCTCCAGCTCCACTTTTGTGCTTCTCGATTGCGGGCCAGTGGCGTCCCTTCCGCTTCAGTCGGAGCGTGTGAGTCTACCCATCAACGAAAAGCTTCTTGTCGCTACCACCCGCTGGTTCACTCACCGATGGTCTAGCTTGGGTTTGCCCCTGGAGGAGCGGCAATCACTGCAGCCGACGCTTGAAGCAGTCACCGAAGACGCTTTGGCTTTTAAGAGCCCAGCGGAAGAATCCATCTTGTCGATTGCAATAGAGCGATTCGCAAATCGGGTTGAGATTACCTTTCACGACCCGGGCCTCCCAAGAGAAAAGTCAGTTCCCTTAGGTGCTGGAATGTATCAGCTCGAGACGGGCGTTACCGGTGGTTCTACCACTGACGCTCAGAGTTCCGGCGTTTGGTCTGAAGAAAGCGGGCTGAACGTTCTAAAGTTCGTTCAGCTCCAGTCCGCGATTGGCGGCCCCCAGGTCTAGTAAGACAGTTCGGGCGTCCGAAAAAACGACCGTAGGGACGTGGGGGAGAGAAAGGAGAGAAAGGAGAGAAAGAAGTCAGAGTCGTTTGGTACTCGCTAGCTGTAGTAGTTCGGACCTCGCCCCTTATTGCAGTGGGCGTTAGATAAAAATCAGGGCAGGTAATCCGCAGTGAGTTCCATGGACGCGTCCCAGCATCTCTGCGCGAGCGTCGCGTCGCTGCCAAAGGCTGTGCTCTTGCTCACGCGACAGTCGGAAAAGTACTGGCCACTGACGCCATCCACTGAGGGGTGCGCTGCGACCAGCAGCTGGGTGGCGGCGCCCTGTTCAATAGTCTTGGACATCAGTTTCGCCCACAGCAACATGGCCTGAGAAAAGAAGCCGCTGATGTCACGGGACAGGTTGGTGTTGATCATTCCGGGATGTACGGCGTTAGCTGTTGCCTTACTGCCCTCCAATTCCTTAGCCAGCACTCGGGCGGTCAGCAGATTGGCGAGCTTTGATTGCCCATAGAAGCGCCAGGGGTCGTAGCCGCTGGATGCGTCCAGATTATTAAAATCGATACCGCCTCGAACGGTCAGTGAATGCGCACCGCTGGACATGATAACGATGCGTCCTGCGGCAGCAGCTTTCACTGAATCCAGCAGATGCTGAATTAGAATAAAGTGTCCCAGCTGATTGGTAGCAAATTGCAGTTCTACCCCATGGGCATGCTGCAGCGTTGTCGGTGCCATAATGCCGGCGTTGGTCATCAGAATGTCGATGGGCTTGTCGAGGGCCTTGATCTGCCGCGCGCAGCTGACCACACTGGCAAAATCACTTAGTTCACAGGCCAGCCCTTGTGTGCTGCCGGTCACTGCGGCGCAGGCCTGGTCCGCTTTGTCTTTTGTGCGTGCCAGGCCGATCACATGGGCTCCCCGGGCAGCGAGTACGCGCATGCTTTCTTGCCCAAGTCCCGAGTTGACACCGGTAATAACTGCTGTCTTACCGGAGAGGTCGAGGCCCTCGGTGACCGCTTCTGAAGTTGATCTTTTGTTAAACGACATGCAGCTGATCTGTTTGAATTTGCGGGTAGTAAACCAGTTTCGGCTGGATTCTGGTAGACGTTGATACCTTTCTGGAGACGTGGTTCTTCCTCCGATCCAATTACGCTTCGGCAAGCTTTACCGCATCAATTGCAGTTTGTCCGAGTCAAAATCAGGCTGGGTTCTTCTTAAGAAAAGCGATAATCCAGGCGGCCATTCGCTCAGTCTCTGGATTCTCTTCTAAAGAGGCCATACCTCGGGCATACACCTCTTCGCCAATCAGATCGCGGCGATAATTCATGATTTGTCTTGAGTAGCTTGGTTTGAACTCCGGATGTCCCTGAAACGTTAGAATCTGATCGCCCATTTGGCAAACCGCGTTGGGGCAGAAATCGCTACCGGCAATGGTGCGCGCCCCGGGGGCAGGTTCGATTACCTGGTCTTGGTGGCTCACCAAAACGGCTAGTTCTGCGGAACCGTCACCGAACCAATCGGGCTTTTCGGTGAACGTGTGCCTATGCAGGCCCTGCCCCCAACCCGCATCGGCCTTCTGCGCCTGCCCACCGAGTGCCAGCGCTATGAGTTGGTGTCCAAAGCAGATACCGACCATTTTTTTCCCTGCGGCGTGCAGTGTTCGAATAAAAGAGTGCAGCTTTGTAATCCACTCTACCTCTTCATAGACGCTAAATTTACTGCCCGTTACCAAGTAGGCATCGACTTCATCTAGATCGTCAGGGTACTGCTGTTCCATGACCTCATAGATGACGAAACTGAGTGAGGGGTCGCGAGTACCGAGTAGCTCAATGAACATATCCGGATACTCGCCATACTCATCGACCCATTGGGAGAGCACCGTATCGGTTTTTAGAATTCCGACTTTCATGAGCTGCGAGCCTACGGCGATCACCACTGAAGGTCCATAACCCCCAGGCGTGGACCACCGCTGGCGGGTGAGATGAGGGGTGGCTCAGTGGATGGCGACAGGAGTAGGTGTGGTTGCGGTGAATCTACCGGGCGTAACCTTCAGACCCCACAGGGGCTCTACGCGATGCATACCTTCCTGCGTGAGTCGCCGGCTTGCTTCAACAGCGGCCATTTTGTCGCCGCCCCACTGGGCGAGCTGTTCGACCATTGCGTTAGCACCGGCAACGACAACCAGGGCCAGTCTGCGTTGCTGTAATTGTGCTAACAAATCAATGAGTGATAGTGCGGTATCGGTGTAGCGCTCGATATCCTCAGACTGACACCGACCACAAGCATTCAAGTAAATGCCAGCGGCCTCAAGAGCGGAGCCCGCGAGGCTGACACGACCGGGCGTCGCTTCGATGTCCGTTTCGCGCAAACGTTCCTGGCTTTCGCGCCAAAAGTCTGCCGCCGTAGCAGGTCTGCTGGACAATGCCTCACGATGCTGAGGGCAAAGGAACTGGAGTCGCATGAGCGTCACTCGCTTTTGCTGTGCTCCAAATAACGCTAATGCAAATTGTTATCACTTACAAGAAATTTTGGGGTTTTTATTGCTCCCTATCAGGCAATAGCTTTTTTCAACCCTCAGGATTGAATCGCAGCCGGGCTGTCACGGGCACTGCCGTGCTGATCGACGTCAAACCCGCGATCTCCTTAAGCGCGAGTATGCCCTCCGCCAGTTCAAAATCATCCGCATAGACAACAAGCGGCTCGAGCACGCTGACTTCGAGAGAACCGTCAGCAAGCTTCGTTGCCTGCAGCTGTGCATCGTAGGACTTGCTCTTGCCATGGAACTCTACAGTTACGGGTAACGCGAGCTGCGCAGTCTCACCCGCCGCAAGCCCAGTCAGCGTATCGGGCACGTCGACCTGAAGTGTGGCTGCAGGAAACTGAATGGTTTCAAAAAGCATCTTTCTCAGGCGTTCGTTTCGAATCGGAATGAGCGTTTCTACACTATCAAGATCGATCACGATTTGAGCGGCACCTTCGTCGTTGACACCTCCCGTTAGAGATTTGAAGTGATGAAGCTCAGCGATCATTGCATTCTTGACCGAAAGAAACTGTACCGATGAGCGCTCGCTGTCGAGCTCCCAGCCGGCAGTCGCTGCCGCGCTGCCGATCAGCAGAAAAAACGGAGCGAGCATTCGCGGCAGCAGGGCAAGCCATGCTGCGGATTTAACTGTTGTATTCACGGTGATTTCCCTCTCCTTTTGCGCTGGAAACGTCTTCATTCTAGTGTCAGTGTAGCTAGTTATCGTCAGCGTGGCAGGCTGTCTGTTTCATCGTGGGCCCGATCGACCTACCGCGAAGCCGGCGCATGAGCAAACGAATAACCGAGCGGATGACCAAATTGCGCTACTGCCTGATAATGGCCGACCGCCGAGAACCGGATGATTCTGGGAGCTACTGAGTTTTGTCACCACTTAAATACGCATTGCTGGCACTAGTGGGTTTAACCGCTTGTGCCGAATTCGGCTTGGTCGATGCAGTCACCGATCCAAATCCGATCGAAGCCGCACTTGAGCAATGCCAAAGCAATCTCGGCTCGCTGGAGGAGAACCAGCGGATTCATCGGGACGAGCTCGGCATGGTTCGCGATGAAATACAGTCGCTCAGTGACCAGCTTTCGACCGCGAGCGAGCTTTGCGAAACACGCACACCGCCTGCGCTGGAGGCGATCGCCGCCGATGAATCTCCAATGCCGAGCGATAGTAAACTCGTTGTTGGCAGCCTCGAGCGAATTTGGGTAGAAGCGCTCCAGTTGGCATTGCCGGCGCGCATTGATACCGGTGCAGAGACCGCTTCCCTTGATGCGAGAAACATCAGCAACTTCGAACGGGACGGTAAACCTTGGGTTAGCTTTGAAATTCCTGACCCCGCTGGCGGCGATCCAATCACGCTAGAACGAAGACGGGTTCGGGAGGCGCTAGTGATACAAGCAAGTTCCGTAGAACCGGAGCGTCGCCCGGTAATCCGTCTGGGTATCCAGCTGGGGCCCGTGCGTCAGCTCGCAGAGTTTACCCTGTCGAACCGAAGCCACTTGGATTATCAAATGCTCGTTGGCCGGAACATCCTGCGAGACGTAATGCTGGTGGACGTCAGCGAGGACAACCTAGTGCCACTACCCAACGAAATGAATGAGGATCAAAGCTCGGCTCCATGAACAGTCGCGCGACAGTAGCATTCATTATCACGGTCCTTGTCATCGGGGGAATTTCGCTGGCGGCGCTCCGCCATTTGCAAACGGGAATTCCCTTTATGCCCGGCGAGCGAACCAGCGTCTGGCTAGTAGAGGCACGGGTCGACTTCGTTGCGCTTGGAGGTCCGGTTACGGCGAGTCTCAGTATCCCGGAGAACACACCGGGCTTTGAAATTGCCGGAGAACAAGCGGCCTCCGCCGGCTATGGATTCAGTATTGTCCAACGAGAAGGCGATCGCCGCGCGGAGTGGAATAGACGAAACGCCAATGGCAACCAGTCCCTTTACTTCAGCGCGAACTTTTTCCCCGGCTCACCGCCGGAAGAGGTGATTGAAGACGCACCTTTAGCGCAATCGGTTTTCTGGGGAGACGCGGAAGTCACCGCAGCGTCCGCTGTCATTGACGCTGCCAAGGAGCGCTCCAGCGACTCGCAAAGTTTCGCCCGCGAATTGGCCGGACTGCTGGCGGCCTCTCAGCCCTCACAAAATGCGGCCTTGCTCTTAGCCAGAAGCGAAGGCGCGAATGAGCTTCTTGGCAAGTTACTGAATGCGGCGGATATACCGACTCGTGAGGTTATGGGTCTTCCGCTAGAAGACGCTCGCCGTCGACAAACGCTGAAATCGCTTTTGGAACTCTATGATGGTCAGCAATGGATTCTCATCGACCCAGACAGTGGGCCCATGCAAGCTCCGGAGGATCTTTTACTCTGGCATCGCAGCGGCCAGTCGGTGCTGGATGTCACCGGTGGGCGCAGCTCTCGCCTGAGCTTCTCGATGATTCGCCAGTCGGTTCCGGCGGTGCAGTTTGCGGTCAATCGCGACGAGAGCTCGCTCTTTTCTCTAATTGGCGTTCATCGTTTGCCCATCGAAGAGCAAAGCATGTTCAAGCTGCTGTTGTTGCTCCCCTTGGGCGCAGCGGTTGTTGTTTTTTGCCGCGTGCTCATAGGCGTTCAAACGGCCGGTACGTTTATGCCAGTGCTTATCGCTCTGGTGTTTTTGCAGACCGCGCTACTACCGGGATTATTGTCTTTTATCTCGGTCGTTGTGGTTGGGCTCCTGATGCGAGGCTACCTCAGCAGCCTCAATCTACTTTTGGTCGCTCGCATAGCCGCCTTGATTGTGCTGGTGATTTTCTTGATTTCTCTGCTCAGCATCATCGGCTATCAGTTAGGGGTCAGCACCGGGATGATCATCACCTTCTTCCCGATGATCATTATTGCTTGGACAATCGAACGTCTCTCAATCCTATGGGAAGAAGAAGGCCCGCGCGATGTACTGATCCAGGGTGGTGGCAGCATGCTAGTAGCGGTGCTCTCCTACTTGCTGATGCAATCGTCTCTTATGCAGCACCTGAGCTTTAACTTCCCTGAACTCAACCTGGTGCTGCTCGCCGCCATACTCGGTATGGGCCAGTACACCGGTTACAAGCTGCTGGAACTCCGTCGCTTTGCGGTGCTCGGTGAGTAGGGTCGCCTAGTCAACTATGGAGGGCTGGGTAGCAGCGCAAGAACTGCGTAACCGGGGCATGCTCGGTATGAACGCACGCAACCTGAACTACATAGGACGCTATAACAAAAGAAGTCTCTATCCGCTGGTCGACGACAAACTTCAAACCAAGCGGCTGGCGCAGGAGTACGAGATTCCAGTCCCCAAACTGCTCGCCGCAATATCCCAGCAGCACGAAGTACGCGGAGTTCTAGACTCGCTAGGCGACCTCAGCGGTTTCGCGATGAAACCGGCAAAAGGCAGCGGCGGTAAAGGTATTTGGGTTATCGGTGGTCGAGATGATGAGGGCTTTATAAAAACCTCGGGGGCACGGGTCACCCAGGCAGATCTGCGTCGGCACATGAGTAACACCCTCGCTGGCCTGTATTCGCTGGCTGGCAGCACCGACCAGGTGATCATCGAAGACCTGATCACACCGGCCCCTCACTTCAAAGAACTTTCGCACGAAGGCGTGCCCGACATACGCGTGATCGTCTTTCGAGGCTACCCTGTAATGGCCATGCTCCGCCTGGCGACACACGCCTCTGACGGCAAGGCGAACTTACACCAGGGTGCGGTCGGCGTCGGCCTGAATCTAGAAGATGGCAGCTTTGCCAGCGCCGTTCAGTTTGATCGCTTTATCAAGTTGCACCCCGATACGGGCCGCGAACTTGCGGCAATTCGCATCGAGGGATGGAGAGAGATCTTAGAGCTCGGCGCGCAGTGCTATGAGATGACGGAACTGGGCTACTTGGGAACCGACATCGTCATTGACGAGCAGCAAGGCCCAATGTTGCTTGAGCTGAACGCCCGGCCGGGGCTCGCCATACAACTGGCGAACCGGCGAGGACTCCTGCCCCGTCTGCGGGCGATCGAAGCGCTCCCTCGACGTCGGACAAAGTCAGCCGCTGACCGTGTCACCTTTTCCATGAGCGCTTTGGCATCGCTGTGAGTACGTCGTTCCCAGCGTGTTCAAGCGCTTAGCGCAGGATCGGCCGAAAAATTCCAGGGCAGCAAGATGAGCGAGACGCAGCAAAGGCCGATGGGATTCTGGAGCGTTTGGGCGCTCACCGCCGGCTGCATGATCGGGTCCGGCATATTTTTGCTGCCAACGGTACTCGCCCCTTACGGCCTGTTTGCGCTGGCGGGCTGGCTGGTTACCGGCTTAGGCGCAGTCTGTATCGCTCTG
This sequence comes from Pseudomonadota bacterium, assembly GCA_039815155.1. Classification (GTDB taxonomy): domain Bacteria; phylum Pseudomonadota; class Gammaproteobacteria; order Pseudomonadales; family Halieaceae; genus Congregibacter. Next base: position 5,531 of record JBCBZV010000109.1, on the reverse strand, counting down.
GTGCTCGGTCGACTAGCAGTTCGCTCGAAACGGTCCGGTGGCACGGCGGTCTTCGTCAAAGACGCTCTTGGTGCTTTCCCTGGATTTATCGCCGGGTGGAGCTTGTGGATTTCTCTGGTTATCAGTGTGCCAGCGATTTCTATGGCCTTTGCAGGTTACGCGGGGGGCCTACTTCCGGTCCTAGCAAGCTCGATTTATATCCAGATTTTGACCGCGCTCGGTCTGGTCTGCGTGCTTACCTCAATCGCGCTCAAGGGCGTTGAGGAAACCGCTGCAGTGACTGTTGTGCTCACGGTGTTGAAGTTAGTGCCGCTGCTGCTGGTCTGCGTTCTTGCGCTTTGGAGTCAGTCATCAACTAACCTTCCCGACTTTCGGGTACCGGGTGCTAGAGCGCTGAACGCCTTGGCTGAGACCGCGTTGCTGACGATGTGGGCTTTCGTTGGCGTTGAGTCCGGTGTGGTATCGACCGATTCGGTAAGAAACCCAGAGAAAAACGTACCGCGCGGCGTAATTGCTGGAGTACTGACTGCGACATTGGTGTACATAGCGGTCACCGTCAGCACCCTTGCTTTGGTTCCCACGTCTGAGCTTGTTCAGTCAGAGGCTCCCCTGATCGACGCCACCGCCACACTCGGAAAAAGCGGATCGGTGCTAGTCGGCCTTGGAGCGATGGTCGCTACAGGAGGAAGCCTGCTAGCCGTACTTTTTGTACTCGGCTTCCTGGCATTCGGAATGGCTAGAGAGGGCATTGCCCCGAACTTTATCGCCGTCCTCAACAAAAACGGCGCACCGCAGAACGCTCTGCTCCTAGGAGCTAGCCTCGGAGCACTGCTACTAAGCCTCAGTGCATCGGATGGGTTGGTTGATGCCTTTAAGTTCTTGCTGATGATGTCGACCGCTACATCCCTTTTGCCGTACTTGCTGTGCGCCATCGCTGAGCTGAAACAGTCGCGTCGCTCCGCCTTCGGCTGGGTTCTACTCAGCGCGGTGGCTGCGTGCTACTCACTTTTTGCACTTATCGGTTCCGGCGCAGAAGTGCTGCTTTGGGGACTCGTCATGCTTGTGCTCGGCGTGCCCATCTACCTCTCTGGTCCGCGTACGGAAAATCGATAGCTCGCCAGGCGATCCGGACGAACCCAAGCGCACTCGCAATTTTCAGTTACTTAAGGGCTCCAACCAGCGAACGCCTCGGCCGTCGCATAAGACGTTTGCGTGCCCTTACCCGTGACGCTGTGAGATGCGTAGCGCACCGCCTGGGCGATCGCTTCCTCCGTATCTTTACCGGCGGCCATCTCTGCCGCGAAGCAACCGATAAACGCATCACCAGCACCCGTTGTGTCGATCGCGGACACCGTAGGCGCAGAGAACTCCTTGCGCGCTTCGCCGGTAAGCCATAACGCGCCTTTATCTCCCAGCGTGACTATAAGGTTTTTCAAGCCCTTCTCGAGCAAGGAGTTCGCGGCTGCGGTGATCTCGTCCGCTGTATCTACCGGCATGCCCGTCAAAATTTCGAGCTCCGTTTCGTTGGGCACGAAGTAGTCACAACGACACGCGTAGTCCAGAGACAACTCCGTACTCGCTGGCGCCGGATTAAGAAGAACGGGGATCTCATGCTCGTTGCCGAACTCAATCGCGGCGTACACAGTTTCTAACGGTATCTCCAACTGCAGAATGATCATCTTGCATTGCTTTAATCGGTCTGCGGCCGCGGTAATGTCGGCGGGAAGCAAATGCATGTTGGCGCCAGGAATAATCAGAATTCGGTTCTGGGAATCCGCATCGACCCAAATGGGCGCGACCCCGCTGGACACTCCGGGGACTTTGCTGATGAATTCGGTGCTCACTCCATACTCAGAGAAGTTTGCGAGCGTATTGTCAGCGAAAGCATCGTCGCCAACGCGTCCCATCATAAGCACCTCGGCTCCAAGCTGGGATGCGGCAACGGCCTGGTTGGCGCCTTTGCCGCCACAGCCCATAGCAAACTCATTTGCCACCAAGGTCTCACCTGCTTTCGGAATAGTGTCCGTATAGGCGATAAGATCAACCATGCAGGATCCGATTACCGCGATTGTCATAGCGTACTGTCCGTTCTTATTTTGGGCTCGACAGTGTAGCCTACCTCGACTCCGAGAGACCTAGTGATCTTGCTCAATGGACACAACCAATCTAAGCGCTGAACAGCTCGCCGCAACGATCGACCACACGCTACTAAAACCCGAGGCTCAGGGCTCAACGATAGATCAACTGTGTGAAGAGGCAAAAGAATATGGGTTTGCCGCAGTTTGCGTGAATGGATTGTGGATCGGCCGAGTAGCAAAGGCACTCGAAGCCTATCCATCAAAACCCTGCGCGGTGGTTGGCTTCCCCCTCGGCGCGAGTTCGCCCGTGGCGGTGGCAGAGGAAGCCCGCATCGCGATCGATCAGGGCGCCCAGGAGATCGACATGGTCATGTCGATAGGGGATGCATTGGACGAAAATTGGAACGCTGTCCGCGAGGGCATCGCTCGGGTACGGCAGAGCTGTGCCGAAGTCCCTTTAAAAGTCATCTTGGAGACTTGTTTACTCTCAACGGAACAAAAACGCCGCGCGTGCGAAGTGTGTGTCGAAGTCGGCGTGGCATTTGTGAAAACGTCTACGGGCTTTGCCGGGGGCGGTGCTACCGCAGAGGACGTCGCCTTAATGCGTGAAACGGTTGGTGACGAGATGGGCGTGAAGGCCTCTGGGGGCATCCGGGATCGTGATTCGGCACTCGCTATGCTGCGCGCTGGCGCAAACCGATTGGGTTGCAGTGCCGGCGTCGCGATTGTCACTGGGGGGGTTGGAACGGGCAGTTACTGAGAAGATCGAGTCCGACTATAGCGGCGACGATTCACTTCACGCTGTGACCCACTGTCCAATCGTAGGACCGCTTAACAATCGTTTTCACCGTCGCAAGCTCTCGCTCATCCCGGGGAGAAAACACCAGGACCAGGCCTTTGGAAAACTGGCCGCGAGTGACCAGATAATGATCTTCGCCCCATCCCTTATCGGCAACTTCCTGTGCATCCTCGGCAGGCAACATCAGATGCATGCTTCCGTAGTCCGGATGAGGATGGATATGCGCAAATTCTCTTCCGACCATAAACGCGTGTTCGTTGCATTCGACACCTGAATGCATCACCAGCGCCCGGGAACCAGGAACGGAAATGAGGCTGTCCTGATTTTCGACTCCCTTTAGAGAGAACGCCCAAGCGTGCAGCTTCAGGATGATGTTCTTAGGTCCATGCTGGTTCAGCTGCGAGTGAGGTAGCCTTTTCGTGGTATCAGGCCGGGGGCCAGGGCGGGTTTCTAGAAGCAGCGTACTGCTCATTGGCTTGTCTCTTCTCTCGTATTTCTATGTTTTGCTCGCAGCGCACACGGCCGTCTTAACGACGCGAGAGCCCTCATTTCGGTTTTACGCTGTAGTCCATCGCGACCGGTGTGGGGCCATGCGCCTCGCCAATTAACTGGCGCATTTGCAAACGAAACCGTTCCAGCTCTGCGCGCCTCATCATGAAACGCCGAAAGTCACCGGGGGATGTGTTGTGATTAAGAACGGATTGATACCCGGCCGGAGCCTCTATGTCATAGCGCACCGGGAATTGAAGCCAGGTCCCCTGCATTTCTTCGGAGAGCATCCAGTTCAGGTATAGCTTTGCTGCGGCTTTGTTTCTAGCCTGGGTGGGTATAGCCGCGGTCTGAAACCAGGTCAGAAAGTAATCATTCTGGGGCAGAAGAAATCGGGTATTGCTTTCCTCTGCGCTTTCCTCGGTACTTTGAAAGGCCCAAAAAGTGGTGAAGCTCGCTGCGTACCACCCGTTGTTGACGGCTACATAGGGCATCGCCGTGCCGCGAACCCATACCGGATCATTTGCAACCAGCTTTTCCAGATATTCCCAACCGTACTGCTCTTTTAGATTCCAGAATTGGTATAACACCGCATCATCGTCGTGCGGGTAGGTCAGTATGAGCTTCCCTTTTAGCGCAGGATCAAGGTAGTCGAGAGCGTCTCGAGGCGGTTTTTCTACCAAATCCAAATTGACGTAGTTGCTGAAGGTGACGCCGTAAACGCTCGTCCAGCGACCATGAGGATCTTTGTGATCAGGAAAAACCTTGTCCCAGTGTTTTGGTTTGTAGGGAACGAGAAGGTCTCGCTCAGCATAATATTCAAAGTCGTGCAGCGTCTGGAACTGAATGACATCTGGAACTAATTCGTCGTTTGAGGATGCCCTGGCATTGTCGTAGCGCGGAGCATGATTAAGGCTCACATCAACCGAGTGAATCGCCTTAAGTTTGGGAAAGCGCGCTTTGAATTTGTCGAAGTAATAGTCGATCTGGTCGTCTTTATCACCACCCGCTCGCAACACGAATTCACCACCTTCTGCGAGCGCATCGGCATATAGCTCATCAAGGGATTTTGTCTCCATCGCCGAAGCAGCAGAGGCACCAACGCCCACAAGCACATTGATCAAAAAAAATAGTAGATAGCGCTTCACCTGGAGTCCCTCCTTTCACCGCAAGCGCGAACCACCCTCTTTAAAGACGTAGCCCCTTGCCCGCATCGCTGTAGGCGTTACTGTATGCGTTTCGTAATATGGCGATAATATGAGATTCGAGGGATTGTTTATCCCGAAATTCGGGACAATTAGTTATGGAGATAGTGAAAGCGATTAGGGTGTTTTCCGAGGTCGCAAGGCTCGGCAGTTTTGCCGCTGCGGCTCGTGCCCTTAAGCTGTCGACATCGTCAGTGAGTCGCCAGGTTAGCGAGCTCGAAGCTTGGCTTAATGTAGCTCTGCTTCGCCGTACAACTCGGAAGCTGTCCCTAACGGAAGAAGGCCGCTATTACCTGGATGAGTTGGGAAAAATACACGACGACCTCAACCGGGTACGTGCCACCGCCAGCGATACGATAAGACAGCCTTCCGGTACTTTGCACCTAACGGCTCCACCCTTCGTAGTGAAAGAGTGTATCCAGCCGGTGCTTGCGGGATTTTTGTCTACCCATCCGGAGATCGCCGTTGAGCTTCTCGCGGTGGATCGCTTCGTAGACTTAGTGGACGAAGGCTTCGACCTCGCCCTACGCGTGGGCGACCTTCCCGACTCCTCATTAGTCGCTAGGCGCCTGGGAGACACTGAGCTCACGGTCGTTGCAAGTCCCACGTACCTGTGCAAGCGGGGTACGCCCAGCCAGCCCAGCGACCTCTCGAATCACAATTGTATCGTCGACACAGTGGCAGGCTTCGCACATCGGTGGCCAATGAAACAGCGCGGCAAACAGCAAACTCAATCCGTAACCGGGAACATCACGGTAAACAGCGGCGAAATAGCCCGCGACCTTGCCACCCAAGGGGTGGGGCTCGCAATGCTGCCACGCTTTTTTGTGAGCCCGCAGCTTCGTGACGGAATCCTGATAGAAGTACTCAAAGACACGGTAGCAACCAGCATTGGGTTCTACGCTGTGTATCCGCAAAGCAAGCATCTTGCCCCAAGGGTACGGGCGTTTATTGATTACG
>JBCBZV010000037.1:0-34919 GCA_039815155.1 Pseudomonadota bacterium | reverse complement strand
CTCCCGAAAGCGAAACCGCCGTGCCGGAGAAATCTCCTCGAGCCACACCGTCGATATCGCTGCCCACCTGAACCCAGTCGTTGGCAACAAAGCGAAACACTCGCACGTGGCCGGCCCGATCGGCCGTACCCGCATTGCGGTCCGCGCCGATTGCCACGGTAAGGCCATCGCTCGCCAGGCCAATAGCCCTGCCGGATTCATCATCTGCCGCTTCGCCGTCGATCGCTGATCCCAGTTGAAACCAGTCACCCTCCAGAAACCGATAGATGCGAACCTGCCCTGCCTGACTCAGGTTTTCGCTGAAGAAACGTATTCCTACCGCCAGTATCTGGCCATCGGCGGATAGCGCGACGGATTCGCCCAACATGTCGCTAGGATTATCCCCGTCGATGCTGGAGCCCAGTTGATTCCAGTCGTCGCCGTCCCGTGAGAACACGCGGACCTGACCTCCCCGAAAAGCACCGGGAACCGTTGTCGCTTCCGCACCCACTGCGACGATGCTTCCATCACCCGAAGCGGCGACCGCAGCGCCGAAGCTCCCGAAGAACTCAGTACCGTCGATGTCATCACCCTGTTGCGTCACCGTGAACGCGCCTACCACGGTTACGATAACGGTGGCGAGATTGCTATCGTCGATGCCGTCGTTGGCCCGGTAAGTAAAACTGTCAAATCCGGAGAAGCCCTGCGCGGGGGTGTAGGCAAACCTCGCACCACCCAGCGGTGAGACCGTGCCAGTCGCAGGCGCGTTAACGATGTCGTAGGTGAGCGCGTCAAAATCTTCGTCGGTTGCGTTCAGCACAACCAGCGCCGCCGCAGGAATCCCATTGCTGCCGAGCGCTTGAATCTGCACATTCTGGGCCGTGGGAGTTGCTGCCAGCGCCAACGGGCTCGCAACTAAAGCTAGACAAAGGAGAACGGCAGCGCTCAAAAATATGCGATTCGTAGGGTTTATCAGTAGACCGTCTTTTTTTAGAGCCATCTTTTGTCCTTTATTTTCGTGACAGTGTACCGAACTAACTCCGCGCTTATGGCATACCTATCGAAACCCCTATGCTTCAACCTCACGTCGAGAGCCCTGCATGCCCGCTGCATCAGCGTCATTTCCAGCCCCAACACGGACAGCGCTGCCAACTTTGTGGGCAGGCATGCGAGGGCGTCTGGGAAAGACCTTCAGATCATGGTCTTATTTGCCAATTCCCTTAACGGTTTATGATGGCACTTACTTAGCCGTAAGCCATTCATATAATTGAAGAAAGCCGGCCTGTTGGTAGACTGAATTGCAAAAAAACATTTCACGACCAACAGGACGGCTTTCAACATGAGGTCTAACAAACTCGCCCAAAACGCACAACAGCGGTTTGAATCATGCCGCCAAGACAGCAGCGCTCTGAGTGTCTTCAATCTACTGACGAGCGACGAATTACTTGATGAAGTCGAGTCCCTGCTCCTCAAACACCACGAACGACTGTTTCCACCCACGGAGACGCTATCGATGTTCCTGGCACAGGCTCTGAACCAGGATCGCTCCCGCCAAAAAGCGGTTCACGATTCGGCCATCAACCGGACAGTCGGTCATTTGCCGAACTGCAGCACGGCCACCGGTGGTTAATGTCGTGCGCGACAGCGCTTACCCCTCGATATGGTGTCGGTTTTAACGCGCTTCTGCGGGCAATTGATTGAATAACAAATGCCCGACCCGTGGCGATGGCAAGGCCGTCGAACGCTGCTGATGGATGGCACCACAGTGACCATGCCGGATACGCCGACCAATCAGAGCGTATTTCCCCAGCAGGGAGGTCAGACGCCGGGGTTGGGATTTCCGATAGCGCGCGTGCTCGCCGTGCTGTGCCTATCCGTTGGTGCGGTATTGAACGCAGCACTAGGTGCTTACAAGGGCAAAGGCAGCAGTGAGCAGCGCCTAGTCCGAGATATCTTTGATACCTTCCGTGCTGGGGATGTGCTGCTGGGTGACGCCAATATTGGCAGCTACTTCTTCCTAAGTCGCTTGAGAGACTACCAGATCGATGCCGCATTCGAGCCAATGGGCTCTCGCAAGAGACGGCTGGACTTCCGTACCGGTACGCGCCTTCGGGCAAGGGATCATGTCGTAGAGCTTAAAAAGCCGAAGCTGAAACCCGCTTGGATGTCTAAGGCGCACTATGATGCTGCGCCCAGGGTACTGCGGGTGAGGGAGGCAACAGAAGCCGGATACTTGCTGATGCTCATTGCCTATGGTGCGGCGCGAAATCGCCCCGGTCGCATTGAGTCGCGAGCTAGGAAAAAGCGGCCGAAACAGTGCGCCCTATTCACAGAACCTCGCGCTACGGCCAGAGAAGATACTCGCTGGAGAATAAATCCTAAGGACGATCAGTAAGTGCCGTTATTAACTGGCACCACAAACTGAGGGTTGCGGTACCCGGACCGAGCGACGGTTCTTGAGCTTAATCCAGGCATCCGATCTCACGTGCCGCCATTTGATGGTCTGCATGGGCTGCCGGAGGTCATGCTCTTGGACACTACTGAGCGAGATTCGGCGGTAACAGCGCTGCACCAATACTCGTGGTTATTACCGATTGATGGGGCTGCTGTCCAAGGCGCTCGATTCGTCGCCCTAACTTCACAGAACTCCCGGAAAGGGGAATGACTACATTCACCTCGTCAGTGAACGGGTCACTAATTTGATGGACCGCGCCTACTTCGCTCGAATCAGTAGCTGAGCTCTGTTTGTGATAGAGATACTTCGCTTCTAACGTCGCTGAAGTGTCTGTGAATGATGTTAGCGTCAGCTCCAAATACAAATCGACGCCCCCAGCGATAATTCGCTGCTTATAAAGAATACCGGGCACGAGAGTGAGCTCCACACTAATCGGCAGGGAAAAAGCTTGCTCATACGGCAGCACGACAGGGGGTTCCTCTCCAGGAACACGCTGCATTTCCGTCACTGCTGACGGTCTCGAACTCATCGGCTTGGTAATCGATACCTTCTCTTTCCTAGGAATCATAGTCAGTTCTGACACGGTCAGAAGGAGCTGGAGAGATTCAGACTGCGAAAACGCTGTGTAGGGGAAAAGTACAGCTGCGAAAAGGACAACAATCCTTGGGAACATACTAGTATCAACCCAACCTGGTAATGTCGAAAAGAGTAAGCTCAAGAATTCTGGCTTTAGAAACACTGTGCGCGGCTTTTAAATTCCTGTCTCGGATATGGGCCATGCGTTGCATTCTACGAGGCTGTATTCTCTGTCACTCTCCAAAGAATTTCGATTGACGGCAATGACATGGCGCTTTTTCCCTTTGATGAGGGCGCTAGAGGTATCGCCGGCTCTCCTGCCATGAGAGAGCTGTGTTGCGTCGAAATCAGGCCCGGGGTTCTACCTTTATGTCGAAAATAAATATGGACGAGATTCACAGACGAGCAATCACCAATGGTGTTTGGCTACCCTGCAAGAAAACTCGAGTTGGCACTTTTTAGGTAGCCGAGTTTGCAGAAAGCGCTACTTAGCGACTTCTGCGAAAGCCAAAGCGCATTGCGAAACCGGCCGTCAACAGACTAAGCAACGCCAGGAGAGCTGCTGGCAACGCGGGTACCGGTTCCGCTGGAACACTCGCAACCTCAGTAGCTGACCAAGTTCCAGACAAACCCAGACCATTCCAAACGCCGCCAATCATACCGCTACCCGTGACCGAACCGGTGAAATCAACCGAACCAAGACCACCGGTTCCCACACCAATTGTGAGACTTGTGCCGCTTATATTTCCTGTAATGGCACCGTTAAAATCAAAGCACGGTCCCGCGGTTACTTCGACGTCGCCAACCCCAGAAAACGTGCCCGGATTTCCTCCTGATTGAACGAGCGTGAGCGAACCAGCCCAGGTGCAGTCGTCTGCGCCTGGATCCTGCGCGACCGTCAAGTTGTAGGTACCGCTGATATCTTGCCCATGGGCGAGCGAGGTAAACCACAGCAAGGTCAGCAGCAAAGAAAGTGGATAGAAACGAGAAGACAACGACATGGCAACCCCTTGTGAGAAAACGATTTGGTCGATGAGCGAACTGAATTTACATAGCCACGGGCGCAAGCGCCCGCTCGTCAACGAGCAGCATTCAGAGAAAAAGGCTCATCTGAGTGACAGCAGAGTTGTGATCGCGTAAGTAGAAAGGCCAACTGCTGCTTTCGGACCTGGGCAAAAGCGATGTTTGTCTGTCCAACACCATTTCGCATGGGCTTGCACCCCGATTTAAAGTCGCTCGCGAACAACTAAACATCCGAAGGGACTCGAATTGGCTTTGATCGGCTACTTAGGGTGATCGATGCTATGTCTCGGTTATAGGCGGTGGCGGACACAACAGGCAATGCCCATGGATGCTCGCCAGGGAGAAAGCTCGTCTAGCAGTAACAGAGTTTGTCAGTCCACGTTCGAACAATAACACCTAGGGCTGGAGTCGCTGCCAGTGCCAGTCACCGTCATCCGCAAGGGTATAACGATAGCGATCGTGCAGGCGATGAGCGCCTCCCTGCCAAAACTCGATTCTCTCGGGCACGACTCGGTATCCTCCCCAGAAATCAGGGACCGGAATATCCCCGTGCGCAAACTTCGCTTTTATGTCGCTAAAAGCCTGCTCCAAAACAGCCTTACTGCTAATCGGCCTGCTTTGTCGTGAAGCCCACGCCGCCAGCTGGCTTTCTTCTGGCCGACTCAAAAAGTACGCCGCAGATTCAGCGGCCACCACTTTTTCGGCCCGCCCGCCTACGATCACTTGGCGCTCGAGCTCGTTCCAAGGAAATAACAAAGATACCCGCGACTCCCTGCTGATAGCTTCGGCTTTCTCACTTCCGTAGTTTGTATAGAACACGAACCCGTCGGAAGAAAAACCCTTTAGCAAAACCAGTCGTTGCCAGGGTCTGCCCTCTGCATCAATGGTCGATAAAGCCATCGCTGTGGGATCTGCCAAACTTGCGTCCACCGCTTGTTCCAGCCATCGCCCGAACAATTCAAAGGGCGAAGTCGGCATATCCTCATCGCTCAATCCTCCCATTGTGTAGTCTCGACGTTGATCCGCGTAGTTACTGGCCATAGGGTCAAACTCTTTCTTTAATCGCTAGTGGCGGTAGGTGCTTCATCGAATGACAAGACATGATCGTCGATTGGAAGCACGGCAAAAAGCTCGAGCATGCTCGAACCTCAGGCTCAAAGTACTGGAGTTACTCGACGTGTCGGCAAACAGTAGCAGAGTCATTTGTCCGCTGCTGAAGGTTCGACCGGCGCGCGCTTCATGTAGATGGGTAAGTTCGGGAATGGGTAGGCTTTGCCCCAGTTCTTTCCGAGAACGCTGGCGAGGCTAGCGGGCGCATACGCGTCGTGCCTTAGGATAAATAAGGCTCTGAGTTCGTTTTCCGTTGCGACACCGCAGATGAGAGCGGCCTGCATCATGCCTTCCAGCCGATGCTTGTGAGCGGGAGGCACATCGTGCCCCTCGTGCGCTCGCGCGAGTAGTTTGTCCAGCCGTTGACTAATTTCGCCCAAAAGCTCAGGTTCTTGCTCTCTCATGCTCTTTCTTGCCGCCCTTTTTGTCTAAATAACGCAGATTCTCGCTATTTCCTGTCGTGGCCGTCCATTTAATCCAAAACGCGCTATCTTTGCGATTGACCCCCAAGCCTAGTGAGGCCCAGTAAACGGATACAGTTAGGGGAACCTGCGGTCTGACCCAGCGGTCTGAAACTTGCGTACGAAAACTGATAGGTAATGAAATTGGTAGTTGACGCATGCATTTAAAGGAGAAAAGCGCGAGAAAGGCCCCGTGTACTGCGGTGCTTTGCATCGTCTTTGGCTTTTCAACGAGCCTGCTTACTACAACAGTTGCTGCGCAAGAACCTTCCAGTGGAGAAACTTCTAGCCCTGAGCTGACCCTCCCCCCTGAATCCAGCGAGACAGAGCCGCTGGTAGCACCAGACGCAGAGGCTGAAGCCGTTCAAGAGCTTAAGAGCCCACTCGCCTACGGTAGTGCCGCGGTTGCGGCCTTAGAGAGCGACACGGTAGCGCGCGAGTCGTTAATGAAAGATGTGTTCGCGTATCAAGATCGAATTCAGGAGATCGAGGGATCTCAGGGTGCTTTTGCAGCCGGCCTCACAGAGCAGCTGCTAGGCATGGGCCTAGCGCTGCAACGAAACGGCGATCACGAAGCTGCGATCGAAACCTTCAAGCGGGGCGTACATCTCGCTCGCATAAATGAAGGACTTTACAGTACCCGTCAGATGGCTTTGCTGGAAGGCGAAATAGCGAGCCATGTTGCCATGGGTGAATTCAGCACCGCTGATGAACGGCAGCGCTATTTGTTCCGTGTGCAGGCGGAAACACTGTCCGATGTAACGCGGGGGCAGGCGCTGATGCAGCATGCGCTCTGGCAAAGGCAGGCTTACGAGCAAGGCGTTGGAGAAGAGCCCTTTTCCCGGTTGCTCCGTATGTGGAGTCTCTACCGAGTAGCGCTTTCGGAGTTCTCTCAGGTCGATGGTGAGAGTTCGACGCGCTTACTGCCCCCGCTCTACGGTATGCTCCAAGCACAATATCTTGTGAGCGGTTTCATCGGTGAGCTGAGCAATGGCCGTTTTCGAGCGAGCGGACTTTTTCAGGATGAAGAGGCGCAGCAACTGGCTTACCGAAATCAGAGCTTCAAGCAGGGCACTTCAGTAATTCGCGCGATTTACGACATCGAAACAGCGCAACCCGGGGCGAGCTGGGAGCAAGCAGCAGAAACCAGTTTAATGCTCGCCGACTGGCAACTTTGGCACAAGAAACGCGGCGATGCGCTGGAGACCTACGCGCAGCTCTATGGGGAACTTGAGGCCAGTGAAGCTGCCAAAGTATGGAGAAATCGAATCTTCGAGACGCCAGCGCCCTTGCCACAGGTAGCGGGTGTTCGTGCACTACCAGATTCGATAGAAGAACAAGCAGGAGCCCTGCTGCTAGAATTCAGCGTGACGGAACGAGGCCGTGTGGTCGATTTGGAACGGCTCGATAGCTATGCCAGCAACGACAAAAAGGCCGCTGATATCGTCCGACGCATTAAACAAACTCTGTTTCGTCCACGTTTCAGCGATGGGATGCCGGTAAAAACAGAAGGGCTGAGGTGGGCCTATGACACAGCGGATTGGTAGTAGAAAAGATAGCAATAGCGCGCCCGGAGCCGTGGGGTACCTTACTCAAAGCAATGGCAACGGGCCTTTGCAGCCTTGCTCATCGCAACACGCAGTACGCTCGTTTCGTCACAAGGTCGCCATCGGGGCTGTTCTAGCCAGCTGCTTAGCGCTCGCCGGCTGCCCCAGCGCAAGCACGCCAACAACACCGCAAACTCCCTCTACTCCGAGTCCAAGCTCGCCGAGTTCAAGTAGTTCTTCTAGCAGCTCTAGCAGCTCTTCCTCATCGAGTAGTTCTTCGAGCAGTTCCAGCTCCAGTAGCTCTTCTTCGAGTTCGAGCTCAAGCTCGTCTAGCAGCTCTTCCTCGTCGAGCAGTTCTTCAAACAGCCCCTCAAGCAGCATGCCGAGTGGCGGCATGCCCACTCCTGGTCAGACCGGTTCAAGCAGCGCCTCGAGAAGCGGCCAGAGCCAGGGCGATCAGGAGCAGCAAGGTGATGTAGCCGCAAACGGTGAAAGCGGACGCAGCGGTTCGCCAGATGGTGATCTCACACCGGGCGGTGACGGTGAAAGAGATATGGGAGAGTTTCCGAGTGGAGAAGCTCCTGGGCAGGAAGCCTCGGAGGGGACTGCGGGAGCAGAGGGCGGTGGATCTGAGTCCGGTGATAGCACCGCCAGCGCCGGCGAAAGCGGCTCAAACGCCGCCGGTGACGGCGCCGAACCGGGTTTTGAAGACGCCGGATTCGAGGGCCCGGGAGGCAGCGATGCGCTTCCGTCGATGGAGGATATAGAACCCGCAGTAGCCGGCGCCGGTGGAAGTCAAAGCCAAAACGGCTCAGATGGATCGCTCGAGGGCACCACCGGTGGTGCGGGCGGCAACGGTGGCATCGATGTGAGCGTGAATGGCATCCCCGGTATACCCAGCATTCCAGGCCTCCCGGGCGTGCCGATTCCGGGTCTTCCCGGCTCCGGCTCTTCTGATTCAGGAGGTGACGGGCAAACTGGCAGCGGCAGCGAAAGCGGCCAGGGCGGATTCCCCGGGACGGGACAAGGCAGCTTCCCGGGCTCAGGTCAAGGTACAGGAAGTAATGGACCGCTCACACCGGCGGAGCAGGTAGCCATACTGGATGCTGAGCTTGAGCGCGGGATGGGTGACTTCGATGAAATGATCCTAGAGGAACAAGCGGCACAGCGACAAGCGTCGAGAGAAAGCACCAGCAATACACCGATTGAAACGGCCTCCGCAGAAGGCGTAGCGGGGGGCTCGGGAGATGCGGAAGGCGACTTTGGGCGAGAGATCGGCGGCGGCAGCTACAGCGTGGGAGGCGGCTTCGGTGGTGCAAGAGGCGGCGGCACGATGCCTGAGAACGCTCCCCGTTTTCCTCCACCGTCAGATATACCTAACGGAAACGATGATGACGTAGTTGCTCGCCAATTACGGGAAGCTGCAATGCGGGAACCGGATCCGGAGGTACGCGAGAAGCTGTGGGCGGAGTACCGTAAATACAAAGGAATCAAGCAACCTTGAATTACCTGGAGCACCAATCGCCGCTAGCGGGGCCGACCTGGCCTAGGATGCTTCCACGTTGGTGGTTGAGCGGTTTCCTATTGCTTCAGCTCAGCTTGGTCGGCTGTGTGAGTCACACGGTCAAAAGCACCAGCGTACCCAAGCTAAACGCACCTGCTCAGGCGATGCCAGAACAAGAATTGTTCGACGTTGGCATCGCTATTTTTGACCCGGGTTTAGACCTTGTAGACGAAGACGAACGCATCTATCCGGAGGTACGGCGAGCGGAGGCACGATTCATACCGCAGCTGTTGGCGGAAGTCTTGCAGAACTCGGGGGCGTGGGGCGCGGTTCGAGTAGTTCCGGACGAAAACCGAATCACGGATTTATTGATCACGGGAACCATCCTTCATTCGGACGGCGAGAACCTTGAGCTACAGGTCACTGCGGTCGATTCCCGCGACACCGTGTGGTTGGATAAAAAGTACTCCGGCAACGCAAGCCGTTACGCTTACGACAACAAAACCCGCGTCGCCTACGACCCTTTTCAAGCGGTCTACCACCAAATCGCAAACGACCTGCTCGCCCGCAATGGTGTGTTGACTTCTAATGACCGTCTCGAGATACGAACCGTATCGGAGCTGCTGTTTGCCCAGAGTTTTTCCAAGGAGGCCTTCGAGGGCTATCTCGCCACTAACCGGGGTGGAGAAGTCTTGGTGGTTCGCCTGCCAGCAGAAGACGACCCAATGCTAGCTCGTGTACGACGTCTAAGGGAGCGTGACCATGTGTTCGTAGACACGCTTCAGGAGTATTACGATGGCTTTTCGGAAGAGATGTACGGGCCCTACCAGGAGTGGCGCAAGCTCAGTTACCAAGAGGTAATTGCCTATCAGGAGCTCAAGCGCGAAAGCAGACGGCAACTGATCGCCGGCGGCGCAGCAATTTTAGCGGGAATTGCCGCCGCTACTGGCGGAGACGGGGCAACCCGTAGCGCGGGCAATGTTGCAGTAATCGGTGGCGGCTATCTATTAAAGGCTGGTCTGGAAAGTCGAGCAGAAGCGCAAATTCATGTAGAAGCGCTTGATGAGATAGGCCAGTCGCTAGAAGCGGAAATCACGCCTTCGGTGATTGAGCTGGAGGATCGTACGGTCATGATCAGTGGCAGCGTCGAAGATCAATACGCGCAATGGCGCGAAGTATTGGCTGAGATCTACCGCAATGAAGTGGGAGATTTGGAAGTGCTGGATCCAGAAACTCCCGAGTCCAGGTAAGCCAGCGCAAGAAAGTACGAGTTCGATTGGTTCATGGAAGAGCAGTATCAGCGGGTTGATCCCACACCCTTCGATGCCCCTAGCGGCAGCAAAGCTTTAGAAACAGAACCGGAAGCGGCGCGCTCCTCGTTGCTGATCCCTGGTCTGGTGCTCTTGGGAGTCATCGCGCTAGGCGTTGTGTTCGTGCTTCCCATGCTTGTTTCGACAAATGAACCTAACGTTTCGGCAGATGCCTCTAAGCAACAAAGCGACGGTGCGGCATCCGCGGGCACGAATTCGGCTGTGCGCTCAGAAACCGCAAAGGAGCGTACGAGCGAGCCCTCCTCCCCCTTCGCCGACGCGGTGGAAGCGAAAGCCAGGGCGGAAGCCCAAGACCTGCTCGCAGAACTACTCGATGTTCAAGAAAACCTGATTGAACGCGGAGCGGAGACATGGGCAGCGGACTCAATGATATCGGTGGCAGAAAGAGCCCGTTTGGGCGACGAGCAATATCGCGCCCGTGACTTCGAAGCGGCGATCGAGAGCTACGAGGCTGCTCTGGGCGAGGCCCTGGCCTTGGAACAATCGATACCGGAACGGGTGGCTGGATTGCAAACATCGATTATTCAGCGGATCGAAAGCTTAGACGAAGCGCTTGCTCGAGAGGAGCTAGCGCTCGCGCTCCTGATGGATCCGTTCGAAGCAAGCCTTGAACCACTGGGAGCCCGCGTTGAACGACTCGCGGCACTAGTTCCAGAAGTGGAGTTGGCGAGGGAGGCTGAAGAAGCGGCAGAGATAGCATCAGCGGTCGATGCATGGGAGCGAGCTAACGCGGTCGATCCGGAGCATGTGTACGTAGAACAAGAGCTGGCTCGGGCGCGGAGTGAACTTCTGGAACAGCGCTTCAATACGGCGATGTCGGAAGGCTATGCGGCACTTGATGTCGACGATTTTGTCGCAGCAAAACAGCGTTTTGGGCAAGCACAGGCGTTGAAGCCCGCTTCGCCGGAGGCCTCGGCGGCGCTGCAAGAGCTCGCAGTGGCACGGACAGCATCGCAACTGCGCAGCCTGCAGCAACGGGGCGAAGGGCACGTGACTGCTGAAGACTGGCAATCCGCCGCCGACGTCTACACGGAAGCACTGACCATCGACGCGGGCCTTCGATTCGCCCGCGAGGGCCTGGCCTTGGCGGAGCCGCGCGCCGAATTGGATAGCGCACTCCAGGCGATTCTCGCCAAACCGGAACGGCTAGTGGATGAAGCGATACTGCGCGAAGCCCAGAACACCTTAGCCAAGGCGGAACAAATCGACGGTGCAGGCAAGCGCCTTGAAGGCCAAATCATAGAAGTTGCGGAAATCCTGCGCGTGGCTAGCACACCGATAGCGGTCACGATCCAATCGGATGGAGAAACGTCGATTATTGTGTACAAGGTTGCCCGCCTAGGTGCAATCGATGAACGGCGTCTTGAGTTGCGACCGGGTACTTATACCGCGGTTGGTAGCCGCCGTGGTTTTCGAGATAAGCGGATCGAGTTCACCGTGACGCCTGCAGGGATCGCGCCGATCTACCTCGCCTGCAACGAGACGATCTGATGGGTGACCCAGACGCGCAGCGGATCCAAGCCGCCGCCTTCGAGCCGCTGTCAGAGACCTCGAGCGGGGCGAAGCGACGCCTCAACCCACGCCGTATAGCCCTGCTCGTCGCGGGCGTAGTTTTCTCTTTCGCCTTATGGTTCTTGCTTACCGCGCGCTCTCTCGAATTACAGGTTATTGCGGAAGTGCCTGGCACAGCATCTATTTCCGGCTTGAGCCTGCCCTTCGGCGAGCGCTATTTGATCCGCCCCGGCAAATATATGGTGGTCGCGGCAGCGCCCGGGTATCACCCATTCCAAAAGGAATTAGAGGTCACGCGAGACGCCAGCCAAACTGTCGAACTAGTGCTTCAGCCACTGCCCGGGCGGATCAGTATTGCAAGCGATCCCTCCGCAGCGACCGTTTTCATTGATGGGGAAACCGTCGGCAGTAGTCCCTTCGAAGACCTTGCAGTTGAAGCTGGTGAACACGTAATTCGAGTCGAGGCACCCCGCTTTCGCACGCTTGAACAGGCTTTGTCGGTCACCGGACGGGACGTGCAGCAAAACCTTTCGCTTACGCTCGAACCCGCCTGGGGTGACATCAGTATCGCAAGCGAACCCGCATTGGCGACGGTCTTGGTAGACGGCGAACCCTTCGGCGAAACCCCGTTGGTGGCTGAGATTCTAGAAGGTGAGCACACGATTTCCTTACGACTCCCCGGTTTCGCAGACGAGGTCTTTCCTCTTATCGTAGAAGCCGGTGTTGCCCAAGTACTTGAACAAATTCAGCTGACACCGGCGACCGGTGTGCTCAGTGTGACGAGCTCGCCGTCGCAGGCAAATGTGAGTGTGAACGGAGTATTTGCCGGTCAGACACCCCTCGAATTGGAGCTTGAACCAAACAAGAGCCATCGTCTGAGCCTATCAAAGGCCGGTTATCGTCGCGCCTCGCGTACGATAGAAATGGCCGCCGGTTCCAGCAAAGACGAGCAGATCAGCCTGCCACCTCTCCTTGGTGACGTCTTGGTACGAGTAAGCCCCGCAAATGCGGAGCTGTTTGTGAACGGACGTTCCGTTGGCGTTGGAACACAAACGCTTTCACTGCCTGCAGTGAGCCAACGAATCGAAGCCCGGCTGGAAGGCTACGAGACGATAAGGCAAAGCGTGACTCCTCGAGCGGGATTAGAGGGACTAGTTGAGATGACCCTGCTCACACCAGAAGCTGCTCGCAAGGCTCGATTAAAACCACAGTATGCGACAGCCCTCGGTCAAACAATGGTGCTGATGAATCCGGTGGATTCTCCACGCAACGAGTTTTCGATGGGCGCTTCGCGCCGCGACCCAGGGCGACGCGCCAACGAAGTACTTCACCCCGTGCGTCTGGAACGTCCTTTCTATGTGCAGGCAAAGGAGGTTACAAATGCAGCGTTCCGCCTTTTTGACAGTACCCACGGCTCGGGGCAGGTGGAAGGAAACAGCTTAAATCGCGAGAAACAACCGGTCGTACAGGTGAGCTGGCAGCAAGCAGCATCCTTTTGTAACTGGCTCAGCCAGCAGGAAGGCCTCCAGCGATTCTAAGGTGCGCAACAAGGCATCTTGGTCGGCCACAACCCGAAAGCGACTGGCTATCGACTACCGAGCGAAGCCGAGTGGGCGTGGGTTGCACGCATCGACGGTGAAAACATGAAGCGCTTCAGCTGGGGGGAAGACTTTCCGCCGAAGGAAGTGATCGAGAACGTAGCGGACAACAGCTCCGCCTATGTGACAGGAAGAATACTCAAGGGCTACAACGACGGTTATGTTGTTAGTGCGCCGGTTGGGAGTTTCAAAGCAAGCGCGCGAGGCATCTACGATTTGGGCGGAAATGTCTCCGAATGGGTGCACGACGTCTATACGATCCCAGCCTCGAGCGGCGTGGTTGTAACGGACCCATTGGGTGCACAACGCGGTGACAATTACACGCTTCGCGGTGCCAGTTGGGCTCTTGGCCGGCTGCCAGAGTTGCGCCTGTCCTATCGAGATTATGGTGAGGCGGGACGCGATGACGTAGGATTTCGAATCGCTCGCTACGCGGAGTAGAAGTATGAGCATGTGTGAAACGAACAGGCGGGTTTTGCGTGCAACAGGACACGAGAAAGAAGAAGGAAGCGATGGATTTACAAGCACCGCCAAGCAATTGAGCTGCTGGACAACTATCGGGCGGGGCGTAGTTCTGGCGGTCCTGTCGTTGAGCCCTTCGCCAAACATCTTCGCGCAGCAAGCAGCTGATACGAATGAAACCGCTGCACCTGCGGTGACCGAGGAGAACACAAAGAGCGAGGCCCCGGAACCTATTGCGGCCTCTGCGGATCAAAAAGAAAGCGAATTGGATGACTACGAGGCCTCGGAGCAAATTTCCGAGGATTTGTCCGTATCCTTTCCCGTAGACATCTAGTTTTTATTTGCGCGGCCTAAGCTAGTGTCTTACGCGCCGCCTAATCAGGAGACCGAATGAAAAACGGCCTTTCATCCGAATTTATGTTTCAGCTGTTTGCACTGCTGATCGCGGTCATAGTTGTACACGCAGTCTATGTGGCTGTGATTCGACCCAGTGCGGACGCTCAGATCGAGGCCGAGATGGCTGCGCAGGCGGCCGGAGAAGAAGTGATACCCGAACGTACCATCGCGGTCGTAATTCGCGATTTTGAGCAGGAAGCTTGCTTCATTTTACTGTTGTGGGCGCTCTCCATAATGGGGTTTAAGGGGCGCCATACGATGCAGGAGCAAACGTTGCTTGAGGATGAGCTGCTCTCGATCCCGGAGGGCACCAGCGTGCTGCCGGAAGACGCTCGCCAATACAGTCGCTCGATCGAATCACTACCCACTCAGCAGCGGGACTTCCTGCTGCCGCGGACGCTCCTCGCCGCACTCCAGCGTTTTGCAACGACCGGGAGCATTCCCGCAGTTTCGGACACGATCCGTGAAAGCTGCGACGTGGAGTCAGAGCGCTTAGATTCTGAATTGTCGATGGTCAGATATATCGCATGGGCGATTCCTTCAATCGGGTTTATAGGTACCGTGCGCGGTATCGGCGATGCGCTTGGGCAAGCGTACAAAGCCGTCGAGGGTGATATCTCCGGTGTTACGGTGAGCCTAGGCGTCGCATTTAACAGCACCTTTGTGGCGCTCATACTCTCGATCATCATTATGTTCTGTCTTCACCAGCTGCAACTCTCGCAGGAACGATTGGTGCTCAATAGCCAGCGCTACGCTGATAGCCGTCTTATGCGCTTTCTGGTCTCTAGCGATTGAGAAAGGTACCGACCATGATGCGTGAACTAAAAGGGGCAGCCTGATGGCCTTTATTGAGTGCAGGGATACCAGCATTTCGCTATGGCACGACGGCAACGTGGTGCGTAGCCCTGGCTTTGTGCTGCTTGACGGTAAGGATTATCGCTTTGGAACTGAAGCGCGCGCCCAGGCAAGGTTACGTCCTCGAGACAGCAGCAGCCGCTATTGGTGGCAACTGAGCACGCAGCCGCTTAAGCCCACTCTAGGAGCGGCTCGGCACACGGCAGATTTGGTCCATGCGCATTTGCAGGCGCTGCACAAAGAGGCCTCAGGACCGGAGGCCCTTGCATTGGTCGTTCCGGAAAGTATGCCTAGAGAACAGCTGTCCCTGCTGCTAGGAATCGCCCAAGCATGCGATTTTGATATCCAGGGGCTAGTGAGCCGCAGCACACTCCTCGCAAGCCAGCGTCTAGGCCGGGACATACAAGACCGTGTGCTCATCCATGTAGAGGCGCAGCTCAATCAGGCGGTTGTCAATCAGGTACGTATAGAAGACGGCGCTGTGTTCATAGAGAAAAGCACACCCCTACCCTCCTGCGGTCTGCTCTCAATTTATGAGCGTTGCTTATCGGCCATCAGCAGCGCCTTCGTGCAGCAAACGCGCTTCGATCCACGGCGCAGCGCCGAGTCGGAACAGACTCTGTTCAACCAGCTACCGGACCTGCTCAACCAATTGGACCAACGGGGAGAAGTCAGCGTCGATATAGAGGGCCATCGATGCCGCTTCACTAATAGCACCCTAGAAACAGTCCTTGAAAAGTTAAAAAGTGGCGTGGACGAGGCGGTCGAGGGCCTCGAGGCAGCGCTGCTGTTTGATCCGGAATTCCAGGGGCTGCCAGAAATCAGTGAACTCTTTAACGGCGGAACGTTTCTCGATCCGCAGGAGAGCTGGAACGCCTGGGAGCAGCAGAGGGCTTCGATAGCGCTGGACGATCCAGAGATGCGTTTAGTGGACCGGCTTCCGGTCTCTTTCGATGAGGCTGAGTTAACGGGTAACGACAGCGCTGTCACGAAAGATACTCCTGGTAAAGAAAGCACGCCAAACCTTAGCTCACCAGAGCCAACGCCGAGCGTGAACGGCGCCTCCCCCTCATCAACACCGAGCGCAACCCACATTTTGCTTGGCACCAGGGCCTTGCCGCTGCGAGGGGAACGAATCGAGTTGGCCGAGGGCTTCAGCCTTCGCATGAGCGATGCAGCTTGGACGCTGCACGGCGACGATGCGCTGGTAAACGGTATGCCCAGTAGTCCACGGCAACCTCTCCAGCTTGGGGATACGCTATCTTTGGGAACAGCGGGGCACGGACGCCTGATCGAAGTGGTCGACTAGGTCCGGGAGGGTTTCGCCGCTAATGGCCCGACGCCATAAACGCCAATTCACTACCTTCAATTTGTCCTTCCTGGACATTATGTCTTGTGGGTTTGGCGCTGTGGTTCTTGTTTTTCTGATTATTGATCACTCCATCGAAGTGGAGTCGCGGGAACTGAACGTGAACCTGCTTTCCGAAGTGAATATGCTGGAAGAGGACATCCGCGATGGACAGGAAAACCTCGTGGTGCTGCGCAACGCGCTCGACAGCGTAGATTTGGAAATCGTACAGGCGGAAGGTCGAGCGACCCGAGTGAGTGATGAAATCGAAGAGGTCGAAGGTCTGATCGCGGCGTTAATACCTGAAGACGTTAGCGAGGAAGAAGCCGTTGAACAGCTAAAGGCCGAAGTTCAATCGCTCGAAGAAGAAGTCAAAAGGCTGCGTGAAGCCGCCGATGAAGAAGCCGGTAAAAGTGCGCGCAGTTACGTAGGAGACGGCAACCGCCAATACCTTACGGGCCTTAATTTAGGGGGCAAACACATTGCTATTCTCGTCGATGTATCGGCGAGCATGCTCGCTGACCGCCTCGTCAATGTGATTCGACTGCGCAATATGGACGACTCACTGCAGCGGAAGTCAGAGAAATGGACGCGCGCTGTGAACACCGTGGAGTGGTTAACCGCACAGCTTCCCATCGGCAGCGACTACCAGGTGATCGGCTTCAATACCTCAGCCAGCCCCTTGCTGTCAGACACGCAGGGAGAGTGGCTAGAGGTCGCCGACCAGGCGCAACTTGAGGAGGTCACCGACGCGCTCAAAGAAGTGACGCCGGCGGGGGGCACGAGCCTAGAGAATGCCTTTACCGAGTTGCAGACACTCAGTCCGCCACCGGACAACATTTTCCTGATCACCGATGGGCTGCCAACGCAGGGTGTATCGCCCCCACGGGGAAGCACAATAAGTGGCAACCAACGGCAACGTCTCTATCGGCAGGCGGTACGCCAGCTACCTGCGAACGTACCAGTCAATATTATCTTAGCCCCCATGGAGGGAGACCCGTTGGCGGCCTCCGAGTTTTGGCAACTTGCGCAACGCAGCGGTGGCTCTTTCATGAGCCCTTCAAACGATTGGCCTTAGGCGATGACTAAGCTAGCTAAGGACTACCTGAGATGGCACCTGCTGCGGCCAGGTCAATGAGGTGAGCTATGCCCCGTAAACGCAGAGAAATGGCAGAGTTTTCCCTGTCATTTTTGGATGTGATTTGCTGCGGTTTTGGCGCGGTGATCCTTCTCCTTATGATCACTAAAACCGTGCAGCCGCAGATCATAGAAGCGTCCACGGTCAATCTCGAAGGACTCGTAGCGGACCTTCAAGAACAACTGTTTGAAATTCGAGGCGATACAAAATTTCTTAATCGAGATCTCACCGCTCGCCAAGAACAGCTGTCTGAGTATAAAGAACGTATCGCCATTCTGCGCGGCCAACTCGCATCGGCACGATCTCGCTATGACAGTCTGCAAGTCGAAACCAGCACGAATTCGGTGATCACGGAGCAGCTGGCTATCGCACGCCAATCACTCACCGAGGAGATGCAACGTTTACTTGACGGCCTAGAAATTCAAAGCAATCTGATTGGCGGAATTCCCGTCGATAGCGAATACATCATCTTCGTAATCGACACCTCCGGATCCATGTTCTCCTATGCATGGGATCGGATGATGCGAGAAATAGAGTCAACGCTGAACATCTATCCGAATGTAAAGGGCATCCAAATCATGAACGATATGGGCAACTACATGTTCAGCCGCTATCGCGGTCAGTGGATTCCCGACACAGACGGCCGTCGTCGCGTGCTTATGCAGAACCTCCGGAACTGGAATGTATTCAGTAATTCCTCGCCGGTAGAGGGCATTACTGCTGCAATTCGGACTTTTTATGATCCAGACAAGAAGATTAGTATCTACGTGTTCGGTGATGAATTCACTGGCAACTCCATCGCAGAGGTTGTTCGTACGGTCGACCGTATTAACAGCGAGGCCAAGGACGGGCAGCGACGCGTGCGAATCCACGCAGTAGGCTTTCCCGTACAGTTTATTCGGGCTGCTAATCTGCAAACTACCGGTATTCGCTTCGCCGCCCTCATGCGCGAGTTAACCTATCGAAATGGAGGCACCTTTGTCGGACTCAATGACTTTAGGCCCTAGCGTGTCGGTAAGAGCGGTTGGCGCAAGGGACAGATCTTCTGCAACCGTCGCCTGTTTCTTCCTACTGATGTTTTTGGGCGGCTGCGCTACCAAAGAAGTATCCGTGAAGGGTGATTTTCCTCCTCCGCTGCTCGAGCCGCTCCCGGTCACCATTGGCGTTTGGTACGAGCCTGATTTTTTGGCGCATGAGTTCTACGACGAAGCAAAGGGTCGTTCCGACTCCACCTGGATCGTAAAAACGGGCGAGGCACAGGTACAGATGTGGAGTCAGCTGCTGCGCGGTATGTTTGACACCATCGTGCCAATAGAAAACAAACCTTCTCCCGAACAGGTAAGCCAGATCGTCGACGCGGTATTGATTCCGCGCGTAGACGAACTCCAATACGCGATCCCAGCACACACCAACGTTAAGGTTTATGAGATTTGGATGCGCTATGCATTTGAACTTGTGAGCACAAATGGTGATCCAATAGCAGAGTGGACTATGACGGCTTACGGCAAAACACCACCGGCTTTTTTGCGAAGCGACGAAGCGGCGGTGAATTTGGCAGCAGTAGTCGCCCTCAGGGATGCGGGTGCTCACTTCATTACCAGTTTTGAAAAGGTCCCGGAGGTTGCCCAGTGGCTGGAAAATCAGCAAATGGACACAGCAGACAAAGAGCCTTCCACCGCTCTATGAGAATGCTGGTGCAGAGCTCAGTATTAGGGCTGAGTATCGGTCTGACCGGCTGTGTCACGTCAACGGTCGATGAAATGGTGTTCAACGAGCCGATAGAGGGCATTGGAGACTCGTCCGTCGTAATACTTGGTCGCCGCCATGCGAGCGACTATGAAACGGAGTTCGACTTTGTTAACTGCATATCGAAACATATCACCGCGAGAGACCCCAATATCGAGATAATTGATGAACTTGAGTTCATCAACTCTCTTTACCCTTGGTTCGAACCGCGCACCGCCCCCTTGCGCCCCGGCGACATTGATAGGCTGATGCAACAAAAGCCCGTAGCCGAGCAGCTGGCTACGTTAAAACTTGAGTACATGATTTGGGTAGACGGAAGCACGGTGCAAACCAATTCCGCCGGCTCGATGACCTGCGGGGTAGGCCCAGGGGGAGCCGGTTGCTTCGGCTTTGGCACCTGGGGTAACGCCGCTGATTATGAAGCGACAATCTGGGACTTTACCGACCAAGCAGAAGTCGGTCGCATGAATACACAGACGAGCGGCCAGTCCTATATGCCTGCCGTAATCGTACCAATACCCATCATCGCGCCGGTGCAAGGAACGGCCTGTGACGGCATGGGTGATCAACTCTTGGAGTTCCTTTCCAGTGAACACTAGGCCGACAAGCAGCAAACTCCGTTTAGGGTTCGCGGTAGCCTTTAGCTCCGCCGCGATCGTTCAAGGGTTAGCGGGCTGTGCAGTCAACCCGGCGACGGGCACGCCGACCGTTGTCTTCTCCAGCTCCTCGGGAGAGAAGAAGGTCGGTCAGGAAATGTACGACACGTTTATTAAAGAAGGTGCTACCTACGACGACCCAGAATTACAGGCCTACGTAGACAAAATCGGCCAACGTCTGGTCGCTCACAGCAATATGCCGGACTTAGAGTTCACCTTTACGGTGATGGACGCGCCGGAAATTAATGCCTTTGCGACACCCGGCGGTTTTGTCTACGTCAATCGCGGCCTCATCGCCTATCTAAACAGCGAAGCGGAGCTTGCGGGCGTGATCGGCCACGAAATTGCCCATGTTACTGCGCGTCATCATGGGCGCCGCAAAACGGCGGGGGTAACCAGCAAAGTGCTGTCGACGACTGCCTACGTTCTTACGGGAAGCAGCGCGGTATATGAAGCTTCGAATATCTACGGAGCGGAGGTGATTAGTGGCTATGGCCGCGATATGGAGCTCGAAGCGGACGGTCTCGGCGCGGAGTTCATGTACAAAGCGGGCTACGAGCCGGAAGCACTTCTTGATGTAATCGGTGTGTTAAAAAATCAGGAACAGTTTCAGCGCTTAAAGGCGCGAGAAGCGGGAAAGAGCGGCACGACTTATCATGGCCTCTATGCGACCCACCCGCGCAACGATAAGCGATTGCAGACGGTAATCCGCGCCGCGGGTGAATTGGATGACGGTAGCTATATCGAAAGCCCCGAGATTCCGGGCGAATTTCGGCAGGTCACCAACGGCCTCGTCTGGGGGGAAAGCCTTGGAGGTCAACGCGCGGAAGATCGCTACTATCACAACAGTCTAGGATTCACGATTGATCAACCCGAGGGTTGGACCGTAACTTCGAATTCAAAAGCTGTGGTCGCTGAAGCCCCCGATGGGGGAGCGAGCGTCACAATCAGCTTGCGGCGAAAAGACGCTTCGACTACCCCACAAAGCGTGTTAGAGGACTCAGCTAGCGGCGAACTCAGTAGTGGCGATCAGCTTCAACAAAGTGGCCTCGATGGATATACAGCCGTCGCGAGTGCTAGCGGTGCGAGTAAGCGACTAGCGGTTATCAACCTAGGAAACCTCAGCTATTTCTTCGAAGGGCAAGCTGGAGACTTCGCCGCTCGCGATGAGGAGCTTCTCGCCATCATTGAGAGCTTTCGTGGGATGCATCCAAAGGAAAAAGCCGCCACTTCTGGAAGTTATGTTCGCTATATACAGGTACCCCGCGGCGCTGACGTTGAATCCCTGGCGAGCAGTACGCGCATCGACGATGCAGAAGCGCAGCTTCGCTTGATCAACGATTTCTACCCGCGCGGCGAGCCTCGCACCGGCGACTGGATTAAAGTCATTCAGTAGAGCCAGCGTAGTTACCCGGCAAGCTACAGTGCAGTAGCGAGCCTTTGCCTATCGTAGAGTACACTTAGCGCCAAATAACGATAAGAAAAGTGGGCACTACTGTGAACACTCTGTCATCTCACGTCGAATACCGGGCGTTTGTCTATGGCTGGGTTCAGCCAGCTCTGTTTTCGGTGCTCCTAGCGGGTCCCAGAAGCAGTACGGTCGGTCCTTCATCACCTGCGACTCCTTCGATGGCTGCTTTACCTAGCGATCTTCGACAATCGTTTAGCCGTCGAGGTTTTGGCAGATTCTTGCGACTCGGGCTGTCTATCCTTGCACTTGGGCTCTGTAGTCACGGTCATGCCGACTCAAGTCTTGGAACCATCTTTCAGGCAAAAAAAATCATCACGATGGACCCAGGACAACCGCAAGCGCGCGCGGTCGCGGTCCGAGATGGACGGATTGTTGCGGTGGGCGGTGTCGAAGAACTGAAACAACATACCGCGCTTAAAGACTTTTCTATCGATAAACAGTTCTCTCAACACGTGCTGTTACCTGGATTCATCGACCCGCATGTTCACCCCACTCTGCCCGCCATACTGACCCAATTTCCCTTCCTTGCACCCGACGACTGGACACTCCCTTCGGGCGAGTATCCCGGTGCAAAAAATCCCGAGGCCTTCAAAGCCAAGCTGCGTACCTTGGTCGCAGCACATAGCGCACCAGAACTTCCATTCATCACCTTTGGCTACCACCCGTTATGGCATGGATACATCTATCGGGACACGCTCGACGAGTGGTTCCCTTCACAAGCGGTCATTCTTTGGCATCGAAGCTTCCATGAACTAATAGCCAATAGCACCGCGCTAAGTATGTTGGGGCTTAAAGAAGCTGCGGTGAAACAACTCCACGACGCCAACTGGGAGCGCGGGCATTTTTGGGAAAACGGTGCGAAAGCGATGGTGCCGGCCCTCAGCTTTGTATTCGAGCCCGAGCGGTTTTTAGCGGGCACAGTTAATTTTTTAGAAATGGCCCACCGCGGGGGAGTCACCACAGCTCTAGACTTGGGCACCGGTATTTTTGGAAACGCCGAGCAAGAGCTTGCGCTAATTCGACAAGCCGTCACAAACAGCGACGCGCCCCTTCGAATCATAATGACACCGATCATCACGGACTTTCTCGCTCGCGGCCGCACACCAGCACAGGCTGAAGCGGAAATCGACGATTGGCGTACGGCAAACACACACCAGGTGCTCATTGACCGTCATTTCAAACTAATGATGGACGGGGCGATCTTCAGCGGTTTGGCACAGATGGGAACCCCCGGGTACCTCGATGGGCATCAGGGCGTTTGGATGGCGCCGCTAGAAGTTACTGAGCTGTGGGCTGAGCACTTTTGGCGCGCTGGTTACAAAATCCATGCTCATACGAATGGCGATCGAAGCGCCGCTGCGTTGCTAGCGATCTTAGACAGGCTGCAACAAAAATACCCCCGGCGGGATCATCGCCTAACACTGGAGCACTTCGCCTATGCGACCGAGGAGCAGCTCCGTAGGCTGGCGGTACTAGGCGGCGTGATCTCTGCAAACCCCTATTACCATTACATTTTGTCGGATCTGTACGAGGTGTGGCTAGGTCCTGATCGCAGCGCTCAAATGGTGCGGCTTGGCTCAGCAGAGAGGCTTGGCCTACCCTTTGCGCTGCATTCCGATGCACCCATGGCTCCCCTTGAACCGCTTACACTGGCGTGGGCGGCAAGCAATCGGATAACAATCAACGGCCGCAAGACAGGACAAGAACAGCGCGTTTCTTTAGACGCGGCACTCCGGGCGATCACGATTGATGCGGCCTGGGTGATCGGCTGGGAAAACGAAATCGGCTCTATTCGCGCCGGTAAACGCGCCGACTTTACGGTGCTTGAGGAGGACCCCTACGAGATGGGCGCTGCGAAACTTCGCGACCTTACAATTTGGGGCACTGTATTTGAGGGAAGGCCTGCGCCCTTAGCGAACTAGTCAACGACCCGGTGTGGGCTATGGCTCTAGCTACGCCCTAAGCATAGGCTAGCCAAGACCGTAACGGGCATCCATCACAAAGGGATTCCGTCGTCGTTCCTGACCCAAAGTAGATACCGGTCCATGGCCCGGAATAAACGTGAGGTCATCACCTAGGGGTAACAACGTTTCGTGGATGCTGCTCATCAGCGCTTCATGGCTGCACATGGGCAAATCGGTACGACCCACAGAACCCTGAAAAATGACGTCGCCGACCCAGGCTACCCGTTGCTCCGCGTGTACGAAAATAACGTGGCCCGGTGAGTGCCCGGGGCAGAAATACACGTTTAGCGTTTCGGCTCCAATCGTGACCGTGTCTCCCGCGTTCAACCAACGGTCAGGTTCAAAAGGATCCGCGTGGGGGAAGTTCGACATCTTCGTCCAATCCGGCAGTTTCTCGAGCCAAAATCGATCCGCTTCATGGGGCCCTTCAATGGGCACACCAAACTCTTTACGCATCGGATCGGCCGCCGCACTGTGATCAACATGCCCGTGAGTAAGTAGGATCTTCTCGACCTCAACCTGCATTTGTTCGACCGCCGCAAGAATTCGATCCGTGTCACCACCGGGATCGACGATCGCACCTTTACCGGTGCTCTCGCATTTTATGACTGAACAGTTTTGCTGATAGGGGGTTACGGTTACGATAGTTGCTTTAAGTGCCATCTGTGATTCCGCTTTAGTACTACTTCGCCCGAGGTTGAATTCGGCGGCGAGCTAATTGGCTAGCCTTGTACAGCCGCGTCTCGCTCCGCTTCCTTCGCGGTATCTGCATTCGGATCGAGATAAGTGTCCAGGTCAATCTGCTTTTCGCTATAGCTCACGATTACCGCCGCCGTCGCATCACCGGTAACGTTCACTGCCGTGCGAACCATATCTAACAAACGGTCTACGCCGATGATCAACGCGATACCCTCTACTGGAAGACCCGCCTGTTCGAGAACAAGTGCAAGGGTGATCAAGCCAACTCCGGGAACAGCGGCCGTTCCGATGGACGCCAGGGTCGCAGTCAGTATCACTGTCAGGTACGCCGCGAAGCCCAGTTCAACGCCGTAAACCTGAGCGATGAAAACGGTAGCTACGCCCTGCATGATAGCGGTGCCATCCATGTTGATGGTAGCACCCAGCGGCACGGTGAACCCCGCGACGGAGTTATTCACTCCAAGCTTCTTCTCCACGGTGCGCAGGGTGATTGGCAAAGTCGCACCGGACGAGGCCGTCGAGAAAGCAAATGCCCAAACAGAACGCATCTTTCGAAGCAGCATCATCGGCGACAAGCTGGTTAACGATTTGAGCAAGAGGCTGTAGGTGACGGTGCCGTGGAGCAACAGAACGCCGAGTACGGTCAAGAAGTAAGCACCGAGATCCAAAATCGCTGAGACCCCCATATCTGCAAATAGACGCGCTAACAGGGCAAACACACCGAAGGGGGCGAGTTCCATAAGCACGCCGATCATGCGCATCACCACCGCTTCCAAATCGGTAAAAAATGCGCTGATCCGCTTCCCCGCTTCTCCCGCCTTAGAGACTGCGTAACCGAACAGCAGCGCAAAGACAATAATTTGTAACATCTCACCGTCGGCCATCGCCTTGATTGGGTTTGAAGGGAAAATATTGACTAACACTTCCTTAAGCGGCGGTGGTGCGCTTGGGGTGAAACTTGCGATTGAATTCAGCTCGACAGAACCTCCCGGTGCGATCGACACCGCGATAAGCAACGCTGCGCTTACAGCCATCGCGGTTGTTCCTAGGTAAAACAGCAGAGTCTTTCCTGCAATTGGACCCATACGAGCGCTGTCGCCCAGAGAACTCGCACCGCAGACAAGCGAGACAAAAACTAAGGGCACTACCAGCAGTTTGAGAGAGGCGACAAAGATCCGACCTACTACTTCCAGGATTCCATTAACCAGATACCGGTCAATCAGAAGATGCATCGCGCCGCTCTCAGAGCCGACCTGGCCAAGAACGTTCAGGACGGAACCGGCAATGATCCCTGCACCCATCGCAACAAGAATTTTATTGGTTAAGGTCACTTGCTCTGAGTCTCCTCACAAACGCCGTTACGGTAGCTTACAACCGAGTCATCGGCGCAGGCATTGCACGATGAAGAATGAGTTTCCAAATGCGAATCCTGGTGCGTCGCGCAAACCGGCGCATACAGCATCGTACAGACTTGAGGGCGTGGATCCGTACACTGACTGGCTGCGTCCAGCGCAGAGGGTCCGCTATTACAGGCGCTCAGAGGAATAATCGCAAAGATCGGCAAGCCTATGCGGAGCGCAGCACGGATTCCAGCAAATTGGGTGAACCGGGACACTGTCATTTTGAGCATAGAAACTGTTCTGGGCACGTTTGGTATTAGTCAGCTTGCGTGGGGGGACACCTTAACCTATGGCCAATCAATACAGCCAGAGGCTTTCGGGAAGGTTTTCGATAAGCTTTTTGCGAATCAGCTGGGAAGATCCTTGGGAAATATGTAGTGCTCCAGCACACCGACTCCTTCAGTAAGATCCACCCACTCTTCCACCGGTAAACTAAATCGTAAGTACCCCGCTGTTGGCAGATTATCGAGCGCGGGGCGACCGGTGAGGAAGTTACACAAATCTGTGAGAGCAGGATTGTGTCCGAGGAGAAAGCAAGAGGAGTCTTCCGCTCTGAGATCCTGCAACCACGCAACCAGATCCCGCGCATCAAAGGTATAGAGTTCGCTATCGATAAGATGGGGCTGCTTAGCAAGAGCGGGCCAAGTAGTACACATTCCCTCCAGCGTGCGTTGCGCTCGGATTGCCGTGCTGCAATGGACGGGCATGGCTGACACCCGCTCCGCTATAGCGCGTCCCATCCGTGGAGCGTCGCGACGGCCTCGCTCATTCAGTTCTCGCTCGTGATCTCCGAGCTGCGGATCTGTCCAGCTCGACTTCGCGTGGCGCATCAAGTGAAGTGTTTTCAATCCGCTCCTACCTGTGTATCTGAGTTACTGCGTTTGCCTAAGTTCATGCGCTTGCAACCTGTAATCGGCTGGGGTGATGTGGTCTGTACCGCAAAAGACGAGTGAAACGCGCTAGGGCTGAACCCGATGAGAGCTACCGCATATACGCTCAGCCCTGTTTTTCGATCGTTAAATTCGATCATAATTCCGAACTAAAAGAACAATATGCGGTCCCATGGGATATGAAAAGACGACAGTTTATTTTTACGGCAGGTGTTGCGGCAGCAGCAGGTGTCGTCGGCGCCTCAAAAACATCGCTATCATGGTCCTCGGATCAGCGAAAGGATAGAAAGGCGATGACGCTCGATGAACTTCATGAAGGTTGGAGAGACTACCTGCCTAATGGCTTTGAACCCCTAGATCCTTCTGAAAGAGTACGGCTCGATAAAGACGAATGGCGGGTTAAATTGGATAGCCCCCTCGCGTTTGATGTGCTGCGACGCGAGGGCACAGAGCGCCCCTTCACCAGCGATTTGAACAACGAGAAGCGCGAAGGCGTTTACGTTTGCGCGGGCTGCCCATTGCCGGTGTTTACCTCCGCGATGAAGTTTGACAGCGGGACGGGTTGGCCAAGCTTTTTTACTAGCATTCCGGGCGCCCTGGAGACGAAAACCGACTACAAACTCATCCTACCGCGCACCGAGTATCATTGTGTTTGCTGCGGGGGTCATCAGGGCCATGTGTTCAGAGATGGTCCTGCGCCAACGGGTCAGCGCTGGTGCAATAACGGAGTGTCGCTGATCTTCTTACCAAAAGACGAGGACGTCTCCTGACGCCCTCGGCTTAGAGATACGTGTTTTCGCAGACGCGGTTTCTAAAACGAAGTCCGATAAGCGGGTCAGGTGTATGCTCTGACAGTCGCGTTCAGATATTCATCTATCGAGCACCTGCAGATAACGCACAAAAATAGACTAAGTTACCGACGCGCTGTAGATACTCTCAACCGCATCTTCTAGCAGTGAATCAAATTCACCCTCGCTTTGCTGAGCACTCAGTCCTTCGGTAAGTGCGCGAGAGAAACTCGCAACTACGCCATTGTTGTGACTTAAACGTTTATTCGCCTCATCTCGGCTATAACCACCTGACAGAGCGACTACTCTTAAAACTCGCGGGTGATCTACGCATGCTCGATAGAACCCATCTTCCTCCGGCAGAGTCAGCTTTAGCATGACGTTCTGACTGTCATCGAGCTTATCTAGATGGTCGATCAGTTGTGCTCTCAATAGCTTCTCCGCGGCCTCTTTGTCGGGGCAATGAATATCAACTTCCGGTTCGATAATCGGGACCAGGCCCGCAGCAACAATTTGCTCTCCAACAGCAAACTGCTGCGCCACGACACCGCTTATGCCCTCAGCGTTTGCCTGCTTGATCACAGAGCGCATCTTAGTACCGAAAATTCCTGCGCTGTTTGCTCGCGCCAGCAGAGGGTCAAGCTCTGGCATTGGCTTCATAAGCTGAGCACCAGAGGCCTCCTCGGCCAGGCCCTTGTCAACCTTTAGAAAAGGCACAACTTGTTTTTGCTCCCAAAGAAACTTCGCTGTGGGCTGCCCGTCGATTTCTCGGTCCATCGTGTTTTCAAACAAGATCGCACCGAGAACCCGGTCCCCGGTGAACGAGGGTGATTTGATGATTCGCGTGCGCATCGCGTGCACTAAGTCGAACATCTCCTCGTCGCTTGACCAAGCGTTGGATTCGATACCATACAAGCCCAAGGCTTTGGGCGTGCTACCGCCGCTCTGATCCAGAGCCGCGATAAACCCCCTCCCCACTCCTACTTTTTCTTGCTGCTCTGTACTATTACTGCTCATGGATAAGGGATTCCTTAATGACTTCCTTGAAGATGCTAGCTCGCACCCGTGTTTGAAGACGAGCCCGATGCGGCGACAAAACTATGCTGCGAAGTGGCCACCAAGATCAAGCTACCGGTCGCCACTTCGCCTAAGCGATCCTGACTAGTATAGAAAAAATTTTGGCGGAAGGATTGCTTGGCAGCTACCCGCTAGTCCTGGTCTGTGATGACGAGCTCAAAGCCCGTATGACGACGAACGTTCAGTACCGTACCGCCCTCGAAGATCAGATACTGGCCTCTGACACCAGCCAAAGTGCCACTGAGCTCAGGGACTGTGCTTAAACTGAGAGACTTCACTTTTGCTGGGGGAGTTAACAGGGGATAGCGCAGCACCAGCGGCGCGCTACCTAGCGCTAAATAGGTTCGCAAGTCTTCTCTCAGAAGCTCCCCAAGACGGACCCTTTCCTCGGCTAGATCGACGCCGCCGTCCTCCGTTCCACAAAGCATCCGCTGCCAGCGAGTCTTATCGGAGGCAAATTGCTTCAAAGCGACTTCAATCAGACCCGCTAAATAGCGATTCGGTGTTTCTGCAAAGACGATCGCTGCGTGAGCGCCCTGATCGATCCAGCGGCCCGGCTGATTCGTGGCTTTCGTCACACCCACCTTGAGGCCCCCACTATCCGCCAAGTACACCAAATGCGGTTGCGCGTGATTGCGTTTTTCCCAGTCGATATCGCGACCTTTACCTACATGGGCTTGGCACAATTCGGGGCGGATCACACACGGCGAGTTTGCCGGATCGGACTTGAAATGGGGGTAGCAGTAGCCTTCACCGTAGGCTTTTTTAATACGTTTCCCACAACTGCGGCAGTGAATCTTGCCGCTGTGAAGCAGTGATATGCGGCGGCCGATCAGTTGGTTTACCAAAAAAGAGGTTTCGCCCAATGTGTAGGACACGGTGCCATCGTGTCCTAACGATCCATGCATTTTCCTCAAATCACCACGCCAGTGTTCGCGGCGCGTCGACGATTTTCGAGAACTTTTTTCCGCAAAGAGATCCCCCGAGGTCACGGCAAGTCCCTGGCTATAGTTGTCGGTGTGTAGGTGCCGCAAGCATCTTCGTCCATTGGCTCGATAGTTCTCCGGCACCAGCCACCTCAGTCCCTAGGCCAAATCTCAACCACCGTGGCGGATGGATCTAGCCTGCAAAAACTCAAGGTCTGTGCCGGTACGTGAGGTTTCTCCCGCTTGAAGTTTCGGTCGGGCAGCGCATCGCTAGCGTCGTAGTGTCCTATACGCGGTGTTTTTATCACGCTCACGGCCCAGGTACTTAGAACGGCGAGTGCGCTGCCAACCGCCACAAGCAGGGTAAGCAAACACGTTTTCCATTCATAGCTAATTTCCTCTTCCTAGCTACCTTCTTATAAAGGAAAACGGCTTGCGAGCTGCATTTAGCCAATGAGCCGTTTCATACTCTTGATCCGCGTAGACGTGACCGGACGAAACGGCGCAAACACCCGCCACACTAGCGTAAAGTAAGCCGGACGTCGCAAGCGGCGAAGCTAAGCGCTGAGACAATTGAGCGACAGTCCCTTAGCTCTGCATTTCGAGTTCACATATCTTTGCAGGCAAATTAAGGGAAAATTGAGAGTTTTCAACGACTAGGAATGCCAGCTACACTAGGGGGCTGTGTGATCAACAAGGGACCACCAAGGATGCTTGGTCGCGGGAGTTTTCGACAAAAACCACATCTTTGCCTGCTCGGATTCCTGCTGGGCATCGCGATTGTAATCGGCGGCTGCGCTGAGACCCCTACGAATGGCGGAAGTCAGGTCTCCAGCACGCCTAGCGTTTTTACAAAACGCGTCAAGGCTTCTCCAGGTCTGTCACCCCGGCAACGTATCCGACGGGCGCTGGAACTTCTCGAAGTGGGTGACGAACCTACCGCACGTGCTGAGCTGATGGCTTACCAAAAAGCCGTACCGAGTAGCCAGGTTGCGCGAGATTTGCTCTTACAGATCGACCAAAGTGCCAACGAATACTTTCCTTCCGATTTCCAGGAGGTATTTCTCAAATCAGGACAATCCTTATCCAACGTCGCGCAAACATACCTTGGCAGCGCCTATAAGTTTTATGCGCTAGCTAAATACAACGACATTCGGCAACCGCGGCGCGTCGTCCCAGGGCAAATTATAAAAGTACCGCTCACAGACTCTGCCCTGGAAGCATTCGACAAAGAAGGGGTGAGCAACGAGGATTCTATTGTAGACAGCCGTTCGGTGGCTGAGCAGCTTGAGAGCGACGAGTCGCTAAAAGAAGAACTCGAGTCTGTGGCCGATGTGCCCGTCGAAGAAGACGTGGAAGTACAAGC
Source organism: Pseudomonadota bacterium (assembly GCA_039815155.1). GTDB lineage: Bacteria > Pseudomonadota > Gammaproteobacteria > Pseudomonadales > Halieaceae > Congregibacter. Next base: position 4,641 of record JBCBZV010000037.1, on the reverse strand, counting down.
GATCGAACCGGTTGTCGCTGATTCTGTGGAGGACAGCGTCACCGCACCCACATTGCCCGTCGAGGAAGCTGCAGCGGCTCTCACGACGCAGGTTAAGCAAGTGCAAACACTTCATCGAGAAGCGATTAGCGCTTACCGAGCCCAAGATCTTGACCGAGCTATCGAGCTTTGGGATGAAGTGCTATCGATAGACCCGGAACACGAGGGTGCTCAAATTTACCGCGAACAAGCCATGACGCTGAAGTCGCGCCTAGAAAGCTTGAATTAACGGCCTATGTCAGCGCCTACATCCGTCAGCAGCGGATTTTTCAGCGAACTAAAGCGCAGGCAAGTTATCAGGACTTGCTTCTTTTACGTGCTCGTATGCTGGGGTATCGTCCAGGTAGCAGAGATACTCGCTCCACCCTTGGGATTTGATAGCGATGTCGCGATTAGACTATTTTTAATCGCGTCCTTCGTAGGTTTCCCAGTGACCGCGGTTCTCTCTTGGTTTTATAAAGTGACGTCGCAAGGAATCGAGAGGACCGATGCCTTCGTGGAGCGACGAATTCTCAATAATATTCCACCGATAAATGATCGTCGCTCCGAAAGCGTCGGCATTTACTTCGCCAAGGGGAAGGAGGAGGACGAGGAGTACGACTGGATTCTGTCCGTCGAAACAGGACCTCTTGCGGGACTGAGCTTTGGTGTTGGCAGCAGTATTCTTATTGGGCGTTCTTTAGACAGCGATCTTGCGATCGTCACTCCCCATGTGTCTCGTCAACATGCACGAGTCTACGTAGAAGATCGGAAGCTGTTAATCGAGGATTTGGGTTCTTCCAACGGTACTCTGGTCAATGGTGTTTTAATCACAGAGGCCCAACAGCTCAAACACGAAGATGAAATCACGCTACAAGACATCGTGCTGCGAACTTCTGAGAGTTTCAATCGTCCGTCGAGCGAACGGCAGGCGATGAACGAAACCACCTTCATCACCCGAGACGATCTAGAACAATCCTGAGTTCGAGCCTGTCGAAACGAATCGCCTATTGACCCCGTATTTTTTCCAGATTTTTCTGCAGTGTCGACGCCTGCCGTAACCTTCTCTTTATAGCCACATTGCTCGGGTCATAGCTTAGCGCGAGTTGAAGCTTCTCAACTGCGCCGTTCAGGTCCGACTTCATGAGCGCAATCCCTTCCTTCAAGGCTTCTGAACTAATCCGCTGTTTGAGCGCTCCCACCTTATTGCTCAAGTCTGAGTTGCTTGAATCGATAGACTGCGCCTGCTCCAAGTAGCCGAGCTCCAGCTCAAAGTCTCCTTGGGCGCTGGCCTGGTGAGCGAGTTGCTGTAGAGCCGATACTACAATGCTTTGTGCGGTAGACGACGACTTTAGCTCGTCGGACTGTCCCAAGCTCAAGACTTGCTCAAAGTCTCCTTCTCGGTACGCTTGGTTAAGTTCCACGAAGCGCTCTTCTGCGCGACGCTGCTGGTCGGCCATTGCCAACATGTTCTGTTCTTCGCGAACTTTCTCTGCCTGCTTGGCGTGCGATGCTTCAGAGACGCTGGCGCGTAGGGACGCCATCGCTTGCGCGTTCGCTGGTTGTAGAGCTAACACGTTGAGTAATGCCCTATCACCGCTACGCCGATTGCCTCGAGCATAGGCCTGCTTGGCTTGCTCTAAGTTTTTATCTACGGATACTTGGATTTGCTGCTCGAGTTCTAAGAGCCGATCTTTCGCAGGCTCATACGCTGGGTCGTAGGTTTGCACCGTCAGCCAGATAGAACGCGCGAGGGCGAGATCGCCGCGCTCTTGGGCAGCAAGCGCTGCTTCTGCCTGACGAGCGACAAAGCCGCCACCACCGCTGACAGGTATGACGCCACCGCCGCTCGAACAGCCGACGGCGAAAGCAATCAGAAGCAGGGTTGGCAGTTTGAGTAGAACAGTGCTGGGCAAGGCTGGTTAGCGCCTGGGCTGCTCTGTGGCCAGGAACGTAGCGAACTGGTCTAAAGAGTGATCGGAAAAAATCATTGTTCTATGCAACAGGAATGGATCGACAAAGCTGCCATTCGGACCACGAGTTACTGTGGCAGCAAGTTTATAGCCGTCCGTGTTCAGCATTCGAGCGATAGTTTCACTGCTGTTACCGTAGGGATAGGACATAAACTGGGGCATCTGACCCAAGCGCTTTGAAAAAACCTCCTCCGAACCTTCGAGTTCGACCTTTAAACGCTCAGCATAGCTCCTGCTGTCGACGTCTTCTTTAACGCGAGCCAGACTATGGTGGCTCTTTCCGTGAGACTCCACTTCAATTAGGTCCGAAGACTGTAACTCGCGAAGCTGGGGCCAGCTCATGGCGGCACCACCACCGACGAAGTCTGTATAGACAAACAAAGTAGCCTTAGCGCGGTACTTTTTGAGCAGCGGCCAAGCGATGTCATAAACAGAGGCGTAGCCATCATCGATGGTAATCACGACAGACTTGGCAGGCACTGTACGTTCCTGTGCAAGAATCTGTTCCACTTCGGCAAAACTCAGGAACTGGTAACCCTGCTCAACCAGGTACCGAAGTTGATCCTCAAAGTCCGTGGAAGCAAGCTCAAGACGATGCTCAGCGTGTTTGGCTTCGGTAAACTGGTGGTAGCAAAGGATCGGCACGGTCCGATAAAACGCCTGATACACGCCGGTAACATTTACCGGTGATCTCGGAACTGCGATCAGCTCGCTGGTCGTGTCCGCTAGAGGCCCATTTAGCTCATACAGCTGCCAGGCTTCTCGTTCGTCCCCTAAAAATACTCTGGCCACATCATCGACGGTTTGGCCGGACTTGAGCGACACAAGTTCGAAATTTTCATCGCTCTTTAGCACGCGCATATCGGCGCGAGTTGGCAGACCACCGCCGGTGACGGCACAGCCTGTGGCAGTGAAGGCACCTGCGAGCAGTAAAAGTATTGCCAGCGATCGGCGGGACAAAAGGGCGTGGCCGCACTTTTTGCTAGCCGTCCTTTTGCTAGCCATCCTTGTCATCGTCCTCATGGGCAACTATGCGCTCAGATACGATGGTCTGTGTGATACCACTGATATCGGTATCTATAATCTGCGACTCATCCAGGGCATCGACCTCACGCTCCAGATCGTCCGCATCTATCAATTCCTGGACACTGTCCGCCATGCTGTTGAAGGCGCCAAAAAGATCGCCGAATTCGTCGGTCCGCGACTTCGATATGCGAACCTCATGGTGCTTCCGCGAAAACAAACGAAGCGACTCCGTGACGACTAGCAAGTTTCGAGAGGTCAGTTTGTTGAAGATAAAAACAACAATCGAAACGGTGAGGACCATCGCGAGCGCAAGAATAAGAAGCATGCGCGAAGTAGTGGATAGCGCCTCGCCAATACTGTTGGTTGTCAGCCCTACGTCTACACTGCCCACCGGTGTTTGATTAAAGAGAACGGGTACGCTGAAGTTGTAGAGCGATTCACCGACATCGCTAACGATGATCTGCTCTTGACTATAGACCTCTTCCGCTTCGGGTAGGGAAGGTCTTTCTTCGCCGATCAAGTCTGGATTGGTGGCGCTCCGGACCGTGCCAGTGTGATCAGCGACAACCAAATAACTGAAGGTATCTCGTGCAGCCGCATCTTGCACCAATGCCTCTAAAGAGAGCCAATCTTCCCCGAGCACCGGGATTGCCGACTGCACGGAGATGAACTTGGTAAGCGCAATCCCCGAATCGACCAATTGCTGGGAGAGCATCGAACGCTGCGCGCGAAGAATAAAATAGGAAGATGCAGCCATCGCCACAGCGACCACCACTGCCATAATGGCAGTCCACTTAAACTGGATTGGCAGGTAGCCCGCCTTCTCCTCGTTGGCATCACGTAAGGCACCTAACTCGCGTAATACCGCGGTCTTGAGCTCTGCACCTGACTGAAACCGTTTCTCCGGCTTCTTTTGCAAGAGCTTGTTGACGATCTTCTCAAAGCCAACCGGCGCGTCGGCCACAGTTTGCCGGATCGGAACAGGGTCTTTTTGCACGATCTGTAGGATCAAGGTTGTCATCGAGTCTGCGTCAAAGGCTTTGCGTCCAGTGATCATCTCGTACATGATCACGCCGATTGCGAACAAGTCAGAGCGCCCATCCACCGGGTCTCCGGTCGCCTGCTCCGGCGACATATAGCGAGGCGTTCCCAACATCATTCCCGCTTGGGTGCTGTCACTCACTTCCGATTGGACAACCCGGGCGATACCAAAATCGGCGATTTTTACGACACCGCTGTCCATGTCCATGATGACGTTATCGGGCTTCATATCCCGGTGTACGATTTGACGCTTATGCGCGTAGTCAAGCGCGTCCCCCAACTGCGCAACGCATTCTAGAGTTTGCTCTGGTGTGAGCCGGTCGCCGTCTTGCAGTAACTCACCAAGCGTTGTACCAGTGAGAAGCTCCATCATGATGTACGGGGCATCGTCGATCGTTCCAACATCGTAGATAGTGACAATGTTCGGATGGGTTAGCGCGCCCGCCGCACGCCCTTCCTTTATAAATCGACTTTTGTACTCGTCCGACTCACAGTGCTCTTCTTTGAGAATTTTTAGGGCTACGGATCGACTGATTTCTGGATCGAAGGCTTTATAGACATGCGCCATGCCCCCCTCGCCAAT
>JBCBZV010000093.1:0-16253 GCA_039815155.1 Pseudomonadota bacterium | reverse complement strand
GAGTTTTTGCGCGACCACTGCAACAGTGAAGTTCTTTTCGTAACGTCGGACACTTCCGGAAAATTACTCCTTGCCCTCAGGCGTTTTAAGGCTTTCACGGTCAACGAGCTTGTTCTCGCTTACTCGGAATTTCAAGAGCCGGATGCATCGTCCTTCCCTTCGGAAATGGGCGAACTTGATCTTAAGGTCGATTGGTTGTGGACTCCGCCAAATGCTGTATCCCACCCAGAAGGATTGTCGCGATCTTCTGTCGAGTACAAAGATTGGAAGCTCGCCGAGTTTCGTCGGAGTTACAGCGGCCTACTGTCAGACTTAAAGCCGGATGTCGTAATGACGTGGAATGGCACGCTCGCGGTAACCGGCTGCTTGGTAGAGATTGCGGAAAGGAACAATATCGATGCATTTTATATGGAACGTGGTCTCTTGCCGGATACGCTGGTTTTAGACCGGCAGGGAGTAAACTACCGCAGTTCTCTAGCTGGACCGAATAGGGCTACAACTGAAACGTCCGAGCCGACACGAACAATCGAAGCCAGTCGGCGGGTGCGGCTACACGATTTTTGTGATGAGTTGAAAACATCAGCTCGATCGGTTGTGAATAAGGGTCAGTCACTTAGTGAGGTCGAACTGCGATCTGAGTTAGGACTAAGCAGCGAGCGTCAAACAATTCTCCTTCCCTTGCAGATCGAGTCGGACACGAACATCGTCGAATATTCACCGGCTGTAAAAGAGATGCTCCCCTTGGTCTCAGCGGTAGTGGACGCCGCCGCACGACTGTCTATGCAAGTGATTGTGAAGCCGCATCCCGAGGACGCCCGTCGTAGAGCGAGCATAGAAGATGCCTGCGACCATCCGTGCTGTTATTGCAGCTGGGATCACTCGCTTCATAGCTTGCTTGCCGTTACAGATGTTGCAATTGTGATTAACTCCACTGTCGGCCTCGAAGCGCTAATGCAAGACATCCCGGTAATCGCTCTTGGAAACTCCATCTACAGCGATAAGGGTTTCACGGAGGACATACGCGACTTAGAGCAAATCGAGTCGACCTTGAAACGGGGAGTCAAAAACCCCTTCACACAGGATGCGTTTTGGTTGTTCCTGGACTCCTTACTGAGCACAGGTTTGTTCAGCTACGATTCAAGCGACCCATGGGGCAATCGAGAACGCCTACTGGGATACATTGAGAAGGTAAGGCCTCAAGCCAAGGAGAGGTGTGACTCCCCTCTCTATGCTTCTGAGCTGTTTAATGAGGCAAAGGAACTTACGGAAGTTCTTTCCAGCACGAGGCAGGTTCAAACAGTCATCGTTGGTGGGTTTGAGACGGAAGAACAAGATTTGCCAGCGCATGTGATCACGATTGGCTCGCCAAGACAGGTGCTCCATTGGCTCATCGGTTTTCGCCGTACAGAGCTGGCGGTGGGTTTACAGCTTTCCGCTAGCTTGTTTAAGCGGTTGCTGTGTGCGCTGATAATGCCCAAGAAAATCATCCGTTTGGACTGACTGGTTTAGCCCCAAGGATCAACTCACAGCTAATAATACTCCGGATGGAAAATCACAGTTTCGTCAAGTTTGTTCCTGGCATCTATGTCATCTACCTCTCTGTCCCGAAGGTAGCTAGCAGCAGTATCAGCCACGCTCTGCTATCAGCGTGTCCAACTGCTCGTGCCGATACTAATGAGCACAGTATGGAAGGCAAGAGTCTTACCCACTGGCGCCCGGCCTATTCACCGCGACCAAAGTTACCGGTATTTTCCTTTACCCGTCACCCAATCGAAAAGTTCGTGTCCTACTATAAAAACAAGTTTCTGCGGGCTCCTGAGGGCAAGTTCGAGCTCCATAGACTGACAGAGTTGGGTTTCAGTCCTCAGATGTCGATCGAAGAAGTGGTCGCGCATATGATGGATATACCGGTCTCAAGAATGGAACACCACGCTCAACCTCAGCATCGCATTCTCGCGCCTAAGGGAAAACTACTTGCTAACTTCGTGCAACCAGTCGAGAAAATTGCTGAGTTTTGGCCCGCGGTTCAAACTGTTTCACTGGCCGATTTTAAAATCGGCATCAGCCGCAACACTACCGAAAGAAATAGTGTCGACCTGTCGGAGGCGACTCTTGCAGCACTAGTCAGTTACTACCAAACGGACTTTGACTTGTTTGGCTACCAGACACCCAGTGGTATCACCGCTGCCGCGAAGAGCCCAAGCAGTTCAGTTCGAAAAGACCGGCGATGGCTTGATTCTACACTCGATCATCTAAATCGGGAGAATGAAGAGTTCATGGCGCTAGCGAGAAAACTTGAAGACGAAAGTTTTTTCAGCGACTACAAGCAAAAAGCGCAAGCTAGCTATAACGACTTTTTGGCGTTCGCTAATTACCGAACCAGCCGGCGTTCGCTGAAGTCGTTTGTCCCGCTGTTCGGAGCCAAATCCTGATTCCCCGCTCAACCCTCTCACTGTCCGAGCGAAAAACCCTTAGTCGCTATTGACCTTCCAATCATCGATGTTAACGCCGTAATCCCGGGCTAGGGCAAGAGAGTCTTGCCGGTAGAAGTCGGTTAGCGTAGCGATTTGCGTCTCGTTAAAAGAGAAGGAACCCAGCGGTTTTGCGCCGATTTCAGCGACATACTTAACCGCCTTTTTAAAGGGATAAGGAATTCGGCGTTGTTCAAGGTGCCGTGCATGAAATTCGAGCAAACGCTGACCTGCAGGGCTCTTCTGGGTACTTTTACTGCTGCTGTTTACCACTGTTTCCAGAAGTTCAGCCGGCAAGTCGATTGTGCTCACGCCGATATGACGAAACACCCGATTCATTACGGCATTCGGTTCGAGTTTTAGCTCCCTGGTGGTAATCACCAAAATGTCGTCGATAGCGTAGACTCGTCGATAGAGCGATAACTGGTGATGATAGCGGCCCTGCCAACGAGTATCTTCGAAGATCGGTCGGGACAACAGAGCGTCTATAGGATTCACGCGTTGGCCGCGATGTTGATAATGGAGATAGTGCGAAAGCAATCGATCAAGAGGGTCGCGAACTATATAGACTAGTTTGGGCGTACCCACGTCCTTATGCATACGGTCGATCACTTTCATCGATTGACCAATGGCGCGCGAATAGGAAGTGGAGGCCTCCCCGATCGCGCGAACATCGGCCTTGCTGAAATGAGATGAGTACCATTCCAAACCTTTGTTGTAGTAACGATCGTTGGAAAAGAAATTTAGCTCCTTAATTTCTGGTAGGAACACATCGGGATGCGCACCCAGATACTTATGCATACTCGTAGTCGCGCACCGGGCAGCGCCAATCAGGATGAAGTTGGGCAGTTTCAACTTGGTATCTCCATTAATAGACAACGCGCTGGGTTAGAGAGACAGTTTTGCGCACTGGCCCCTCGTCTTTACGGTGAGGAAAGAGGAAAATACTGCCCGAGCCGTTGCTTTATGCAATCTACTTTATGCAACCTATACGGTGACCTGCGACAATACGGCAACCTGCGACAAGCCTTACTGGATACTACTTCAGGAGACACTTATCGGGTCCGGTATCGTATTTCAACTAGGGAGCAAAACAATGTGGCTGAATTGTTCATCCGAGCAGTGGTTGCCCCGGCCACTCCTATGGTAGATATCGGCCTAAATAGGAACCGAAGCGACAAAAGAATACCATGATCAGTATCGCTTTTTTTTACCTATCGCAGCTTTCAGCCTACATATTCTCAGCCACAAGAACGCCTGCATTTGCATTCGTTGGCTACGAGATTGTGTACTTTTTTTACGACCGAACCCGATGGTGGTTCTACTCCATCCCCGACCTGCCCTACTCGTTTGGTATGTCGCTACTTGTCCTTGTCCTAGCCTTTGCCGACAAGAAAAGAACAACTCCTACGACTTTTTTGTCTATCGGAATGTTTCGCTGGATGTGGTTGGTCGTGCTACTCCATGGCTTGACGTATTTTTGGTCTCAACTACCGACGGTTCATTTGGATGCTTTCGATAACTACTTGAAAATGGCCATCATCGTGACCGCAGCTTTCAAACTTTGCGCCACCAGAGAGGCGCTCAACTACTATTTGTATGCCTACGTCTTCGGCACCGCCTACCTCGGCTACTACCTTCTTGAAGTCGGACGAAATTCTGGGGCACGAGTGTCTAATTTCGGGCTCGTCGATTCGCCAGATGTGAACGGGGTTGCTGCTACTTTCGCGCCAGCCGCCATATTTGCTCTCCACTTTTTTTGGAGGAACAAAGGGTGGCAAAAGTGGATAATGGTTCTGGCCGGCGCCTTCATCGTGAACGCTATTGTACTGATGAACAGTCGAGGCACATTCCTCGGCTTGTTTATTGGCGCCTCTTACTATGTGTATCGTCTATACAATCTGAGCGGAAACTTTAAGGCTTCTCGTGGCCAGATTGTCGGAATGGTGTTTGCGGGATTACTCGCAATGCTTTATGTCCTGGACGAATCGGCCATCGAGAGAATTGTTGGAATCACCGATAACATCGAACTTAGCGAGGAACAGGAAAGCGGTTCTACACGAATATACTTCTGGCTGGCGGCGGTGGAGATGTCGGCAGACTACCCTCAGGGTCTTGGAACAGCTGGGTTTCAATATAACGCTCCAGACTACATTCCGCGGCACGTTAACACCGGGACTCATCGGAACCGCGCCGTGCATTCTTCCTGGTTCCAGACACTGATAGAGATCGGCTATTTAGGGTTCTTTCTGTTCTCAATGATGTTGCTATCGGCAGCACTAATGCTACGGAAAACGCATCGTGAGTGCGAAGCTAAGAACGATTCCGACGGCGTGCTCACGGCCCTAGTGATTCAATCAGCGCTTGTAGCCTATCTTGTATCTGCAACCTTCATTGACCGAATGCGGGCAGAAGTTCTTTATTGGCTTCTTGCCTACGCTGCCTGTGCTTATAACGTCTACCTTGTGCGGGTTAAAAGTCTATTAGTGGAGTCAAATCCAGCCCAGACGACTTCGACCGGCGAGTTACATGCCGGGCAAGCCTTAGACTAAAGTGCGCGAATCGTCATTGATTAGCGTTCGTACAGCTCTGCAACGACTTACCTGCTCAACCTTTTTTGCGCTTACAGCTTGTATAAGTAGCTTATTCTTAGCTACCCAAGCATCGGAAGCTGCCGACGAACCTGACCGAGGTGTATCACCACCGTCGCGTATGCCAGAGTTTGAGTTCGAAGGAGCGTTTAGGATCAGCCGTGCGAAAGCTGGTGTTTCTAGCGTGACATCCACAAAAGGTGCGTTCGCAGTTCACAACGATTTAATTTACGTGGCGAACGCCAGGAATGAGCGTAAATCTATCGGTATTTTTCGGAAACCCGCACTGCAAAAGACAGCCTTAGTTGCCGATATGCCTATTGCGCCGAACATTAAGCCATTCTTCGATGTGCAACCGGAAAGAGTCAATGAATCGCAGTTTCACATAACTGGTGTGTTCTACGATTCTGAAGTTAATCGGCTGTATGTCAGTCTTACTGAATGGTACGACGCCGATAAGAGCAACAGGAGTTTCCTTTCTGTAGTGAACCTTACAACCGGTGAAAAGCTCGGGTGGTACGACGTTACCAATAGGCAAATGGCTGCTGGTCAAATATTGAAGACGCCGACGCATTTGCAGGATCGGATCGGTCGTCTTTACATGCATCCAGAGCATTGGATTTCAATCATTTCACGTAAATCTGCTGGCCCGGGACTTCACGGATGGGATGGCAACTTCCCCAAGAAGGGAAAAATAGAGTTGGCCCCATTTATGTACTACCCCCATACCAAAACCTTGGGGCAGCATGGTGCGGGTGATTGCAGAAAACCTGCGAGTCCGATCTTTAATCGCTTAGCAAGATATGAAGTGAGTTTTTTCTGGAAAGGGAGCTACATTTCAGTGGGGAAGACTGGTGGTCTCAAAGGTGGAACCTCCTACGGCCGTCCTCCTTATGGTGGCCCAAAGGGTACTTTTCCGTGCATCAAGAATGATTATGATAACTACTATTGGATTTGGGACGTGAACGAGATTTTTAGCGCAGCTCGTCCTTGGAGCTCAAAACCAGTGGAATACGGACGCTTAAACACTCATATCCCTGAACCGGGATGGATCACTGGGGCGTACTTTGATACCGACAGAAGCAAGCTCTACCTTATGACGGCGCAGGATCGAATTCAAAGTGAGTATGAATGGAATCCCGTTATCTTTCAGTACCAGGTGCGCTAGACGTTGCTGGAAGAGAAGATGTGAATTTGCAGATCAGAACCGTCGAGCTAACTCTTCAACAAGCGTCGTCTAACCGTCGCGCGCGCAGTCTCTAAAAGATGAGCCCACTCTGCCTGTCGTTTCCAGATCAGGTAAACAAGAACGCACAAGACTGACAGAAAAATGCTGATCCAAAGCATAAGCTGATAGAAAAACTGCGCTGTAATAGACCAATCTGGGCGCGATTCCGTGACCACTACACTGGCGACAAAACAGGCTAGTGCCACTGGAAGGACTGCCGCTAGACACCGAAAAAAATGCTTAATTCCCAGGAACTTCGACGTCGCAAAAATAAAGAATCCAAGCGAGGCGACGAGCTCAAGCTGAACGCGCATCGCAGTGAACTCGACGAGCTGTTCGATGCCAATAAAGAGCAACGGAACAAATATAACCATTGCAGCAAACACCTCATAAAGGACCGTCAGCTGCGTGTTACCAAAAGCAAGGCATACTCTAGTCACATGTTGAAAAACGAAAAAAGCTGGTATCAGCAGGGAAAACCACTTGAACAACTCACTATGTTCCACCCAGCTTGAGCCTAGGACAAGGTAGACAAGCGGCTCATAACAGAGCATTAGCAGCGCAGCCAAAGGAAGGGCCAAGAGTCCGACCCCAAGAAAGTACACGTTGTGAATTAGCGCAAACCTTACCGGGTCATCACGAAGTTTTGATAACTCTGTTAACAGCGGTGCGGAGACTGGGGCGACCAGACTTTCACTCGGTATATAGGCCAGATATTTCATGGTGTGAAAGAAACCCAGTTCCGTCGCAGAAAATCGCAGGGATACCAACAACGCGTCTAAATTGACTCGGCAGTAGCCAAAAACACTCTGTAACATCAGCCAGCCGGAAAAAGCGTACTGTTTCGCCACTCCTTTGAGTGTTAACACCGGTCGAGAGTTGTGAAGGAAATAGCTGCCAATTACGTTTATAAGAGTAGTGGTAAATCTACCTAGAACTAAAGACCAATGCGCAGCCCCTAGCAACGCACTGCCCACTGCTATGGGAAGAGCGATGAGTTTGCCTATCAGGTTTAGACGAACAACGCCGCTCACGTTCTGATCGCGCTGAAGCAACCACAATCCGGGACTTTCGAGCGACTGCAACACGGCCAATGCTCCAAAGCACCAGAGAATCGGCACCAAGTCTGGATTCGAATAACTAGTCCCAACGCTCGGTGCGATAACCAGAACCGCAATAGCAAGAGTGGAATTGAGAATAATATTTATAGTCCAGGCAGTGTTTACAGTTTCTGCTTTCGCATCGCTATCCCGCAGAACAAATTGCTCCCCTCCCGCCGATGCCAGAACTTCCAGGAATCCGATAATCAGAATTGCCAGGGCGACAAGTCCAAAATCAGCCGGATCTAGTAGGCGAGCCAGACACATAGTGCTCACGAGGCCAATCGCGCGCAGAAAAATCGAGCGCATCACGAGTAGAAAAGAGCTTTGGAAAGCAGTGCCCGACATGTGCAAACTGAGATTAGGGTCCCAGATTAGGAAGGCGAAAGCATAGCTGAAATTTAATTTCGGATGCTATGATTTGTGACCACCGTGAGACGCGAGAATAGGCTGCTATCGTCGTGGAAGTACCCGCCTATCTCTCTGCGACCCCAGTTCTGGAGCAAAATGTGGCCGCTTGTTTAACTTTTGTATCCGACGAACGGTACCTGCCGCTCACGCTAATAGCAGCAGCAACCGCAGTAGCAAATACCTCTTCCAAAATTACTATATCTTTACTGAGCCTTGGTGTAAGCGATCGAGTATGCGCGGATGTAAAGCAATTTGTAACTGATCTAGGTGCTAGCGCGAACATTATTGATATATCTGAAAACGCCCACGGTATTGATTGGTCGAGTCTGGGCACCATGAGGAGCGATATATCAACCGCCACGTACGGTCGTCTTATAGCGCCAGATGTTCTGGACGAATTCGACAGTATTCTGTATCTCGACGGGGACGTATTGATCGATGGGGACGTTGTGGAACTATTAAGATCCCCACCAGCCCACTTTGCGGCGGTTGAAGCGCTACATCATGCGACCGCGAAAGCACCGCTTTACGTCGAAAATCCAAACATTCCCCAGGCTCCGTCGTACTTTAACGCGGGTCTGTGCCACATAAATTGTGACTACTGGCGCCAGGAGGGGTTTTCCCGACAAGCAATCTCGCTGCTTTCGTCGAACTCGATCAAGTTACCGATGAGTGATCAGGATGTGCTTAATTACCTATTCGGTTTTACCTACCAACGCCTAGACCTTAGGTGGAATTTTACCTGGCCCATGTCTCAACGACTTCCCAAGCTGCGCCCGTTCATAGCCCACTTCGCCGGGCAAATGAAACCCTGGGATCCGGATGAATGGCGATGCCCTCAGGTATTCAAAGATACGTACCAACAGTTTCGAAAACGCCTTCCTTCTTCTGTGGAACGTTACTATCCCACTCTATGTTTTGATAACGTTGAAAAAGCTGGCCTCCGGCGGGAGCGTTTGATGAGCGCACTAGGACGCAACAAGAAAGGGGTTTGGAATTCGAAACACGAGCCAGCACTGACAGGTTGGTGTGCTCAATCATCATGACTTTATACCCACCCGGCTGCGGCTGCGGCACCTCCACGTACGCCCTAAGAACCCTATTTTTGACTTTCTTAAAACGCCTTAGCGAGTGATCACCTTGCCGGAAGTCGCCGTGGTAATACCTGCCTACAACGCTGAGGAGCACTTGGCCGCAGCGGTAGATTCCGCATTGAGGCAAACACTCGCTCCTTTGCAGATTGTCATCATAGACGACGGAAGCACCGATGGAACCGCTGCAGTGGCGCGAAAATTTGGGGACAAAGTCACCTTAGCTTCGCAAGAAAACTCTGGTGTTTCTTCCGCGCGAAATCGTGGAATTTTGAATTCCCAGGCTGAATACATTGCGTTCCTAGACGCGGATGATCTCTGGCATCCAGAAAAGCTGAGAGTGCAAACTGCGCTACTTGCCGAACGTAAAGATGCGCCGTTTGTTTACAACGACATCGTCACCTTTGAAGCCCGTCCACCCTTCCAGGATTTTACCTCAACAGTGTTCGACTCAGAGCAGGTCGATCTCTTCTCAAGTCTTTTCGCCCACAATTCGGTTCACTGTTCTTCAGTGCTCACGCGGCGCGATGCTCTGGCCAGATCCGGTTTGTTCGACGTGGCACAGCGCGGCGCTGAAGATATGGACCTTTGGCTCCGACTTGCCATCCTGGGAAAACCCATTCGAACCGAGGTCGCTCTTTCGGCGTTGAGGCAACACGAACATCGAACGACTAAATCCCTACAGTTCACCTTGGAAAAACTGAAGGCCTTCGAAATGATGATGCTCCGTTGGAGATCGAGTTCGGAGAAAGTGAAGCAGCTTCAGCGTCTAGCTTGTAATGATGCACAATTTCTGGCGTATGCCTACGAAGAACAGGGGAGGCATAGAGAGGCGAAAGAACTCTTTTTAAAAACTGCGATCTGGGGAAAGCAACCGTTTCGGAGCATAGTTAAAGCTCTTCAAGCACAGGTGAATCTCACGCTCAAAAAGTAGCCATCGAACCCATCTATGCAAGCTCACTAGCGAGTTCATCGCCGATCGATTCGGGACCGCTGCCTGCTTGCCAGTCAATACACCGTCTTACCACAGGCCCCAGAAGACATCCCGCAGACAGCCGCTGAGGGCACTCTGTTCGCCAGTCTCCTGTGAAAGGATGTTAACGGAGCACCCACGACTGGAGTACGTTTCAGCATTTCCAAGTTTGATGTAAGGAATCCAGCACCATCGAAGCAGCACATCTCAATGGAAAACTCGCTCGGTTAGAATCTCGTAAAACACCCCGCAACGCAGCGCTCGAAATCCAGAGCTGATTGTCCTCATACTCAAAATCACCGCAACCCTCTATCAGTTCATAGGACGTATTGTTCTGATGAAATCGACCGCCCTCGTCGCATTGGAGCAATCGGGGTGAGTTTGAAATTCGCTCGCATTTCTTCCCAATTATGCTTTTTGCGGCGGGACTAGAAAGGTAACTTGGATAAAACGCGTTCGACGTGCTTAGGCCTGGCTCGGTATCGATAGTTACGAGAAACTCAGTTGTAGAATTTTCGTGTCGCATTAATAGTTGGGCGGCTCCTTCGTCTTTGACTGTAAACAAAGGCTGACTCCACGTTTTTACCTCTCTATTGGTGCAGCCAAAGCGATACATGGAAACTCCTGTACCGTACTTTTCTGACGAAATCCCGTACTCATCTTTTTGCCAGTCCTCTAGTTCTTCCAATGAGTTCAGTCGGAATCGTCCTAGTTGAAGTTGCGGGGCAGCGCGGAAATGATCTGATTGCACTGCCGTATCCTCACTTTCTAGCGAGTTTTCGAAGGCAGTCCAATCAAAAACCGAAAGCAACGACCGCAGATCAGCATTCAGCACGTTGTCCGACTTCAAAAGCCCGGAAATAGCGGGGAGTGACGCCCAAACCATGTTCTCCAGTGTAGAGATTGGAGTGTCTACTTCTAAGTAGTGGTGCGTTTTACTTTTCTGAAAATATCGGCAAGCTAGATCTAGCTGCATGCTATGAGTGAGCAGATTTGTACCACTAAGATACTCAGTAAAGTTCTCCACGTAAGAGGTGGCCTTACCACCATGAAGACGTAGATAGTTAGCGGGTGTTGACTGTATCGTCGGACCATACTGGATGACGTTTGTATTTCCGGGTTCAACCCTTGCTTGAAGGAGGACTAAGGTTCCATGCTCGGATCGGTAGAGGATCAATCCGGTTAACGCACTTTGTGGTTGATAGAGCATTAAACGGCTATCCGAGACTTTATCCCTGTCACTAACACCACAGACAGAAAAAAAGCCACCGGATTTATGTGTTATTCCACTATCGCTAAAAGTCCATTCAGCTTGTTCGGCAATGGGGATTCTCTCAAGTGAGTATTGGGACTCTCTGGCTGTCATGTCCAAAAAATTGAGCAGTTCGTCACTCGATTTTGCAACCTTATAACTCGCTTTCATTGTGCTGTTTTACTACCTCCAGTACTTGAGCGATCGGCATCAGACTTGATCCGGCTTGCGCTGGTTCCAGTTCGATCTGCTGATACGTGATCTTTTTAAATAGAGCCAGCTTCGCTGGTGGCGGTATGTTTGAAAACTCGCTTTGATTTATCAAGACCGCCAGCGATCTGGGCTTCATCCAGAACAAACCTAAAAACTCGGCACCGCGTTGACCAATGACCCCCTTGCAAGAACTGAAATGCCGGACTTGACAACCAAAAGAGTGCGCACCAGGTTCATACCGCATTACCTTCACACCGGCCTCCTTTAGATAGGCGACAGCTTCCTCTAAATTGGTGAGACTTCGTCTCCCTTTTCCATACCCTTTTACTTTCGCGTTACCATGCTGATTATAAAACTCGGGCTGTTCTGAGCGTTCAAGTACTAGATAGCTACCGCTAATGCGCATGGGGTCGCAACAACCCGGCGCGGGAATCGCGCTTCGTATCTTTCTTTGTAAGAAATCGAATTTCTGTAATAGTTCGAAACGCTGCGCAGAGTTCACCATAGTAAGGCCATCAGCTCTATTAGAAAAAAGCAGGTCCCAACGGGGTATCAGAACATTCTCTTTCCAACGTAAGGGTGCGAAGGGGTCTACCGATTGACGAGCATAAGCCGGCAAATTAAGGCCACTATCAGGATGTAGGCTGCAGTCTTCGCAAAACTCGTGGTCGATTCCCAGCGTACCAAGCGAAACCTCAAGCAAGCGGTTCATGATCGGACCCGAGTTTTGCAAAAGCAAATGCGGACCCGATACGCCATCGCGAGCACTCGAAAACAACCACGCGTGGAGTGGTAAAAAGTAGCCGAGCATAAAATGCCAGTAATGCTCAACGGAGCCTTCCCGAACTCTTTCGTCGAAAAGAACACGAATCGTACGGTGTGATCTATCGTTCAAAGTGCCGTCCCCTGAGACCACTAGAGCGTCTAAAACCTAACCTGTTCCGGATGCAAAGTCATCCGTGTCCGGCTCTAAATTCGATAACCGCCGAATACAATCTCGTTCTCGCGTGAAAATTTGTTCCTCGCTATCGCGGCAAGAAATATTTCTGCACGCTGCAAGATGTTGTGCCGACGATTCCGGTGCACGCTAAAAAAACTAGTTAATCAACCGGGAGAATGAGCACCAGTATCCTTCTCTCGCCAGAAGGCGTTCGGCAGGCACTCATCAGTGCTTGAGCGAACTACGATAACATTCAATTGCTAGGTCGTACTCGGGCGACCCATTCAGCACCCAGGTGCTGTAAAAATTGTCCACCGACACTGAATGAAATAATTCGACAAAGCTTAATCACAGGCCACTCCAAAGAGTAAGCACAAGAATGCTCAAAAACTTCTCAAAAGACACAAACTTAACGAAGCTCTTTATCCATGCAGGCCATCCAAAGACTGGTAGCAGCGCTATCCAATCGGCCTTTGCTAATTCGGTAGAGGAGCTGCGCGTCCATTCCATCCAATACACGATAAACCAAGAAGAAAGAGAACGCGTACGGGTCGGTTCCATGAGTAGGGGAAACTGGAGGTCTGATGCTCCCAGGATCCTTAGTGGAAAAGAGCGCGGAAGAGAAAGGACAAGCGAGTCCAAGACACTGGTATCGGGCGAGACTCTTTTCAATTTATCCGAGTTCAAGTCGCTCGCCTCCCAGATACGGAAATCTCCTAGGATAGATAAAATGACGTCGGTTGAGGTGCTCTGCTTCATTCGGAACCCTTTTGATCATGCGGCCTCCCAATATCAACAGACGATAAAGACCTGGGGAAAAACACACTCCTTCGATGATTACCTAAGCACCTATCGGTTTCCAAAAAGGCTGGGGGAATTCCTGAGTTTCAATAGTGAAAACGGCTTTTCCACAAAGATACTGAACTACTCGAATCACCGGTCAGACGTTCTATCTGAAGTAGAGAGCTGGCTAGCCGTTCCGGCTGGAACGCTCCAAGCACCGAAAGAAAACCAGGTAAATAGAAGCTTAACCAGATCCGAGTTGGAGCTACAGCGACTTTGTAACTTCTATATTTCCCCAGAGTTTAGCGAAGCTATTTCTGACAAACTAATACACGCGCTGCCGGATCAAAAGTCTGAGATACCCGCGGCTTCTGAAAAAGCTGTACGAGCATTCCTGGAACGGATGCACAAGCAGGTTGCGCTTATAAATCCGCTTTTGCCAGAAGCAGAAAGGTATGTCGTCGAAGCTGCAGATACGGTCCTTCCTCTTGTATCATCGGAATTCGAGACGGAGCACTTTTATTTCTCGACACGACAGCTCATGGCGCTCAGTGAGCTGTTTGCTGAACAACAACCAGGGAGGGAAAAGTCTTGGTTTGGTAAAAGTCTTGATTCTTTAGCTAAGCGCTGGAGACAGAAGGCAAAGTGAAACGATAGCTTCACTCAACCAATCCCCGTTGTTGCCATGCGTTTGAGAGCCATTCCATACCCGCTACAAGAGGCTTCAAACCCTTTTTAACCAAGGTACATGTAATGCCAATCAAATTTCTTGACTGCACACTCCGCGATGGCGGCTATTACAATGACTGGGATTTCTCTTCTGAGCTTATTTGCGAATACCTCGAAGCGATGGCCGCCATCAAAGTCGATTTCGTGGAGATAGGATTTCGAAGCACTAAAAATCAAGGCTTTAAGGGTGGATGCGCGTTCAGTACCGACGCTTTCATCAGTAGCTTAGAAATACCTGATGAGTTAGTGAACTCGATTGGAGTCATGGTCAACGGCTCTGAGCTCGTCCCACCGTCCGCTGAGGACGAAGAATATCAAACGACCGTTCTTGGGAAACTTTTCGTATCCAAATCGGCATCTCCGGTCAGCCTTGTCAGAATCGCCTGCCATGTTCACGAATTTGCGGCTTGTCTTCCAGCCGCGGACTGGCTCAAAAACCGGGGATACATCGTTGGATTTAACTTGATGCAGGTTTCCGATCGCACCGATAAAGAGTTAAGCGAGCTTGCAAAACTTGCCTCTGGCCGACCTATTGACGTGCTCTACTTTGCCGATAGCCTGGGAGGTTTGTCGCCCGATGATGTCGAACACATAGGTACCCAACTGCAGCACCAGTGGACTGGAGATATGGGCATTCACACTCATGACAACATGGGGCAGGCCATTGCCAACAGTGAACGAGCATCTCAAATCGGTATAGAGTGGCTCGACGCTACCGTCACGGGAATGGGGCGAGGCCCGGGAAATGCACAAACCGAGTATCTAATGCTGGCAATCCCTGAAATCCAAGAACGGAATCCTAATCCCAACAAACTTTTACGCCTTATTCGGCGCCGCTTTGCTCCATTAAAGCAACAGCATCAATGGGGTAAGAACCCCTACTACTACCTAGCAGGTCGCTACGGTATTCACCCGACATATGTCCAACAAATGCTCGGCGACGCACGTTACAGCGAGGAAGATGTACTGGGTGTACTGGACTTCCTACGAAAAGAGGGCGGTAGTACTTTTAGCGTTGGTAGCATTAAGGGAGCTCGGGAATTCTACTTGGGTGAACCACGAGGTACTTGGAGCCCAGAGCAAGTAATTCAAGAGCGTTCCGTACTCATTCTCGGTACAGGCCCCAGCGTTGAAATACATCGCCCGGTGTTAGAACAGTTTATAAAACAGGAGAATCCGTTCGTTCTAGCGCTAAACACACAGGCAATGATCGATAAAAACCTGATCGATGCCTGTGCGGCTTGTCATCCCGTTCGACTACTTGCCGATTGCCATGAGCACATGCAACTCCCGCACCCACTAATCACACCACAAAGCATGCTGCCAGCAGAGGTTCGAACTGCTCTAAAGGGAAAAGACGTCCTCGATTTCGGCTTAGGCATAAGCAGGGGAAGTTTTTCGTTTGCATCCACTCATTGCAACCTGCCAAACTCTTTAGTGCTCGCGTATGCCTTAGCCATCGCCACCAGCGGTCGATCAGACAAGATTTATTTGGCCGGTTTTGACGGTTTCGGCGATGGTGACCCTCGAAACGCAGAGATTGGCAGTCTTTTCGAACTGTACATGGCTCACGAAAATTCACGCGATTTGACTCTTATCACCCCTTCCCGCTACCAAGTTAATAAAATGAGCATTTATGGCCTCATCGAATAATCGGTCTAGCGGAGACATTACTCATCATGAGGAAATTCGGTAACTGTGAGTGAATTCGATGGATCGAGGCTGAGCGGATCCGTCTCGATTTTCTTACCGTTGCGTAGCGGTAGCCAACGCGTCAAAAACAAAAATACGCGTCCGTTTCTTAAAGATGGGACCAGTCTGTTCCAATTAAAGATGCGTCAACTGCTAGCTCTCTCCCACACTGTTCTGGAAATTGTGATTTCTACGGACGACATGGAAGTCATGGAACAGGCGAGACCGTTTCAGGCATCGGAAGAGAACGTAACGCTGATTAAGAGACCGAGATCATTGTGTCTTTCTTCCACTAAAGTCGCCGACTTAATAGCCTATGTTCCCTCGGTCACAAGAGGCGATCACATTCTATGGGTCCATGCCACGGCTCCGTTTGTGAATGCATCGGATTATCTGGGAGCTCTGTCAAACTACCAAAGGGATATAGAGAATGGTCCGTTCGACTCTCTAATGAGCGTGAGCAAAATCCAGCAATTTATCTGGGACGATCGAAAAAAATCCATAATCAACTGTAATAGAACGGTGAACCCCTGGCCCAATACTCAGGATCTCGACCCTCTTTATGAGATAAATCACGCGTACTATATGGCAGATAGATCGATTTACGAGGAGCTCGGCGACCGCATAGGCAAAAGACCGTCGTTAATGGTCATGGACTCTGTCAAAAAAATGGATATTGATTGGCCGGAAGATTTTGAACTGGCGGCCATAGTCGCAAGGGCAATGAAGGAATCGGAGATTTTCTAGACGAACAGATACTAGGGAACGACTTTGTTCCT
>JBCBZV010000217.1:0-4465 GCA_039815155.1 Pseudomonadota bacterium | reverse complement strand
GCCGGTGATATGAGTGCGCTCCCGGCAATCAGCGTGAATCTTGAGCAGCTCCCAACGGACGCAAAAGGTTATGCGCTGATCGAAATCAGCGGTGAGGATGATCGGCTGGATCTACGCGTGCCTGCAGGGATCGATCTCCAGTGGATCGTGAATCACGATGAGGGATCACCAAATCGACCCTTGATTGAAAGACTAAAGTCCGTGGAATGGCTGCCCGGATCACCCTACGCCTGGTTTGCCGGAGAGTTTTCGGCGATGCGTCATGCGCGCCAATATCTTCGCAACGAACGCGGTCTCGGTAAGCAGTCACTTTATTTAAGCTGCTATTGGAAGCTCGGTGATAGCGATGAAGGCATGAAACGCGCCAAGCGAATCGACGCGGATGAAGATCAGCTAGCGCAGGCTAAGGCTGGTCGCTAGCGAGCTGATTTTTGATCACTCGCCCGACCACCCAGAGCCGATCCTGACCCCAGGTGGCCAATAGTGTTTCTCCTCTTTGATCGAGCAAACGAAAGCTAGGAACTCCCCACAAGCCCTCTGCATACATGGCCTGCCGGTTAGCCTCTACCAGCGACTCCCACTCGGTGTCGGTTCGGTGCGTTTGTGCCTCTGACCAAGGCAGACCCGCTGCTTCAACCACCTTACGCAAACCAGCGGTCGAGTTGGTGTTGATTCCCCTACTGAAGGCCGCGCTTAAAAAAGCGGAGAGAAACTCGTTGCCTCGCTTTTGACTCACGGCCCAGGGATACAGCGCATAGGCCCTTCGTACCGGGTTGCCGATCGGGTCGTAGAACTTTCCGTAGGGCACTCCGGCCGCTCGTGCTTCTCTCGCCGTATCGAGAAAGATGTAGACACCTTTTTCATTGGTTGCTGGGACGCCGCGCATCACCATTGGTAGTACAGGCCGGGTGATTAAGTTCACCCCAGCCGCCTCGGCTAGCCGAAGAGTTCTATCAAAGGCAATGGCGGTGTAGGGGCTGCGCAGCGATGGATAAACCTCAAGCGTCAGCGTACCGGTATCGCGAATGGGGAAACTCGGAATCTCGGGCCTAGCCGCGATCATTGCTTCACCTGGCTTCCGGTCCAGCCCCAGTTGCTGAAGACGCTCCTCAAGGTGATAGAGCCGGTCGACGCCCCAATACCACTCGCCGGCATAGTAGAACATCGCGCCCGAGTAGTGCTTTAGCTCTTTGCGGCGAGCGGTCCCTGCTTCTATAGCGGCTTCCGCTTCCGCACGAGAAACGCTTCCCAGCTTCTCCGCTAGGGTGCCCAGACGGGTCGTGTCGTTGTCCCACATGGCTTCGCCGATCGCGCTGGCGTATGCAGCAAAGGTTTCAGTGTCGAGCGCGGCGAGAATTCGTGCGGCGTTTTCAACGGAGGCTCTTTCTGGCAGTTTCTCGTATTTCGGAAAACCGAGTCCGTAGTGCTCGGCGATGAGGTTTGAATCGTAACTCGCCAGCTCTAGAAGCAGCTCCGGCTCGGGCAGATTGGCCCCGCTAGGGCCGTGCACCAAATGACAAGCAAGCTCTACCTTGTAGCGTTTTGATAAACGCTCGAGTACCTGGGCGGCGAGTTGGCTGTAGCCGTCTTCTAGCTGGTGGAAGTATTCAACTCGATGGGCGGCATTTGTTTTGAGCCGCTTCCCTTCCGCCTTCTGGCGCTTGGCCAGCAATCGATGTTCGCTTCCCACTAGCGTCATGACGCGGGAGGTAAGCCAGCGGCGGAAGGCACTTGGATCCATAGTGGCAGCGCCACCTTGTTCCTTGAACTGGCTCGCAGTGGGTTCCGATTGGCTCATAGCGTCTACCGTGTTTCCGATCTTTCCTACTTGCTTGCAGCTTTCTCTAGCACGAACTCATCCCAGGCGAGCGATCACTCGGCAAGCATAAGATGATTCAAAAATCGTAGCGCAAGGTAGCACCATAAGTTCGAGGAGCGGTAAGGAAATACGCATCCATATCGGTCGGTGCAAAAGGCGACGCCGTCAACCCCGCATACTCATCATCGGATAGGTTCTTACCCCAAAGGGAAACACTCCAGGATTCGTTTTTCCAACCAAGCTTTGCATTGACTACTGTTCGAGTCTGCATGTCCCGTTCCTCGACGATGACCGTCCCGGTTGTAAGGTGCTCGCCCATATAGCTGTAGTCGGCACGCAAGTAGGCACGCCCGTTTGCAACCGGTAAACCAAAGGTCGCTGCCAGGTTGACACTTAAATCAGCGGTGAACGGAAGATTGCTTCCTGCCTGCGGCCCGGCGGTAATCTCATACTTGTGCATGTAAAGCAGGCCAGCACTGACGATCAGATTAGGTAAGGGCAGCGCTTGCACGTCAAGGTCAATCCCGGAGGTTTCGACCTCAGCCTGATTCGAAACTATCGTACCTACACCACTCTCCAGTTGCCGCTGGAACTGGTAATCGTCTATTTGTGTGAAAAAGAGCGACGCATTTACGCGTAAGCGCTGTTGCAGCAACGTGGACTTCAAGCCTAACTCGTAATTGATCGTCGATTCATCGTCAAACTCGCGCTGGTCAGCGGTGCCATTGGTGGTATTGAAACCACCAGACTTGGTGCCAGTCGCGACGCTTGCGAACACCATTGTGTCTACACCCAGATCAAAGGAGCTATTGAGTAACCAATCAACGTCGGTCGCTCGTCGGTCAAATTCTTCATCGATGGGCGCTGCGACCGTGTTAAGGAATGACTGCCCAGTGAGATTAAACAAAGCGGCTGTTGACTCGATCTCCGTAAACAGATCGGCAAACTTCTCTTCGTTAGTCCAGCGCAAACCTCCGGTAACCCTCCAGCGTTCATCGATATCCCAAGTGGACTGGGCAAACAGCGCAACGGTTTCCGTTTGCAGGGTAGACTCCGCTCGGATCGAGTCTCCGGGCTGTGCAAAGAGGTCAAAGGGCAGTCCGGGAGGCAGTAGTGCCAGCAGTGCTTCCTGCTGATTAGCCTGCTCCAAAAAATCCTCACCGATGAACACAAAGGGCTCGCCATTGCCCGGGCGGATTTCTGCGTCGAAGTAAAAGAGACCGACCTGATAGGTGAGCGTCTCGCTTGCTTCCGCGCTGAAACGGAACTCTTGGGATACGAAGTCACTCTCGCTGTAGCCGTCCACCCAAGACATTACGTCGAGCTGGGAGCGATCAATGTCATAGGAGTTCGTGCCAGTACTTTCACCCCAGGCCGTGATTGACTTGAGTGCCCCATAGGGAAGGTCGTAATCGACGACCATCGATAAGGCGGAGGTTTCTTCTTCGAAGACAGTTTCCACGTTGACCGCGATGTTGAAATCGAAGGGGTCGCTGGCGTCTTCAGCGAATCCTTGGGCTTGCAAGGCCGCGTTAACCGTAGCGCTTTGGTCCGCGTCGGCGGCGCAGCAGCTGGCATCTCGCTCCACGTGACTGCCTTTGAAAAGAATGCGCAGGTCGTCGTTCGGTTGTAGCAAAAGCTTTCCGACCACATTCCAGTCCTCAGCACCGTTTGAATCTTCTCCTACGCTGTTGTCGAGGTAACCATCGCGTGTGTGAACGCTCGCCGATACGCGATAGGCCGCTACGCTATTGATCGGCCCACTTGCTGCCATCGTATAGCGCTGTAAGTTGTAGTTGCCAAGATTGGCATCGAAATACCCTTCGAATTCGTTTTGATTGGGCAACTTGGTAACGACGCTTACAGCCCCGGCGTTGGCGTTTTTCCCATAGAGCGTTCCCTGGGGGCCATGCAGGACTTCAATTCGCTCGATATCTGTCAGATCTGACATCCCGACACCGGAGCGATTGAAAAATACGTCGTCGATAAAAATCCCGACAGACGGTTCGAGAGCGGCATCTGATTGGGAAGTGCCGATACCGCGTATCCGGAAGGCCGCGGTGTAGGGCTGCGTATTGACGGCGATCGTCAGGCTCGGCGTCTGGACTGCGACATCGTTCGCATCGCGAATTTCACCATCGGCAATAGCCTCTTCATCGTAGGCGGTGATCGCGATCGGCACGTCTTGCAGGCTAGCTTCCTGCTTTGTCGCGGTGACTATGACTTCCTCTAGCACGTTTTGTTGTGCACTCGTCGCCTGGGCTAGCAAAAAATAGCAGCAACCCAGCATGGTATAGCAGGGGAATTGTGTGCGCTTTATGCGCAGCGAATCGTATTTCACATTCACTGTCGGTCACCTCGTCTTATCGTTATCGTGAACCGCTGATGTTCATTTTGCTCAGCGCCGTGGAGAACAAGCCGTTTCCTGGCTTACCGTGTTGCCACGAGATCGCTCACGTGCTTTAGAACAAAACTCCTTTTGGGCCAAGCAGTACAAGCTGTTCAAGCGGTACAAGCAGTATTAGTTGGACCAATAAATATATTCGTCGCTCTCCTCATCGGCTTGCGTAAGGTCTTTGTCGATGTTGATGGGAAAGGACGCTTGCGATCCCCAGGCTGGTTTGGCCTGTGCGGCGTTGTGCCTTG
>JBCBZV010000094.1:0-16185 GCA_039815155.1 Pseudomonadota bacterium | reverse complement strand
GGGTGCAAGCTCTGTGATGGCTAGCGAGGCTGTAATTAAACAGCGACTTAAGACGCTGGAGTCTTCGTGACGGCACGTAAGGGCACTGCACTGCCTCGACCTGGCCCCTCCAGTTTGGCAATAATCGATCAGGCTATCGCGCGAATTCGCCCTGATGACGAAGAACTGAGAGGCTGGACAAAAAACTACTTCCAGGAACATCGAAAGCGCTTCGCGGTGGATCTTGAGCTTGTCGCTCGCTTTGTACCCGCCGAAAGTCTGGTGCTGGATGTGGGAGCCGCACCCTATGTGATTACCACGGCTCTGCAAGCGCAGGCTTATCAGGTAGCCGCCGTTGACGTAAACCCGTCGCGCTTCGCCGCGGCGATCTCGGACCTTGCCCTGACCGTCCATGCCTGCGACATCGAATGCGAAGCGCTGCCGTTTGAAGATGCGAGCGTAGATGCAGTGCTCTTTAATGAGCTTTTCGAGCATTTGCGTATTGACCCTATTCATACGCTCGAAGAAGTTTACCGGGTACTGAAGCCAGGCGGTCTGCTGCTGTTATCCACTCCTAATTTGCGTTCGTTTCGAGGGCTCAAGAATCTCCTTCTGAAGGACCAGGCTCTTTCCGTGTCGGGTGGTGTTTACCGACAGTATGAGAAGCTGAGAACTTTAGGGCACATGGGTCATGTACGCGAATACACGACAACGGAGACCATAGCGTTTCTTGACCAAATAGGTTTTGCGATCGAGGCGCTTCTGTATCGGGGTGGACACGGTCGCGGAATTGTAGGCCTGGCTGAGCGCTTGGCGCCCTCGTTTCTTCCGTTTTTTAGCATTGTGGCGCAGCGTCCCGGCCAAGCCTCTGGGCACCACGGCCCGTGAATGACGCCACTCTCCGTGGGCGAATCTTTATTGTCGGCGTTCCTCGCTCTGGCACAACTTTGCTGCAGGCGCTGCTCGCCGGCCACGAGCAGGTAACATCGTTTACTGAAAGCCATTTCTTCTCGTCTCACTATAACTGCGTTCCGCTACTTGGAGCGCTGCTCACGGCCGATCCTTCAGTGCGAGTTGCTCGTTTTTTGGAGGAAAACACCTGCCAGAGTCGGCGTGTTTACGAAGGCTTTCAACACAAATTACCGGCAACGATCCGTCTACCTGCTCTGCGGGCGCTGCACTCGCACACCGTCGCTCGTTGTTTGGTAGAGATGCTCGACGAATTTGGGATTTCTCGTGGTGCGCCAGTTTGGTTGGAAAAGACGCCTCGGCATCTCCAATTTCTGCCCCTAATTGAGCGAGCGACGAACGACGGAATTCCAACCCGATTCGTGCATGTGATTCGTGACGGACTGGCTACGGTGACTTCCCTTTACCGTGCATCCACCAGTTGGGAAAGAGCATACAGTCTCGAGGAATGTGTTCAACGCTGGAATCAAGACATGGCGCGCACCGTTGCAAACCTGGCCTCACCCAGCCACTGCGTAGTGCGTTATGAAGCCCTGGTGGATGATCCAGATTCCGTACTGGTGCCACTGCTTCAAACGCTGGAGCTCCCGAGGCAGGGGGATCTTATCCCGCGCATCAGCGACGAGGCGGCGCTGATAATCAAGGAAGAAGAGACCTGGAAAGCAGGTGTCACCGCCGGGATGAATCGCGCGCCTGTCGCAACGGAAGCATTGAAAGAGTCGGAGCAGGTACGGGTCGTCGCGGCCTTGAGACAGGATCTTTTCGAGCTTGCCGCGCACAGAGCCCTCGGGAAAGCTATGGATGCAGCGCACGGCGGGAAAGAAGCGAACAGTATAAAAGGAGTCTGATTTGGACTACTTCGCACCGCAGGTTTCTGTGATCGTGCCCTTTTACAACAGTGAGCAGTATATTGGCGCTTGCATCGAGTCTCTGCTCAATGCTGATACTTCCGTCGCTGCAGTAGAGTACCTCTTTGTTGATAACGGTTCTGAGGATAGCTCCCGCACCATTGCCGCCAACTTTGATCGGATTCAAACACTTGACGAGCAAAAGCGCGGTGCCTATGCGGCTCGCAATCTCGCGCTTCGCCGCGCAAAGGCGCCCATTATCGCGTTTACAGATGCGGACTGTACGGTGTCACCCAATTGGATAACGACAATACTTGCCGCGTTCGAAGAGCGGGAGATAGGTATGGTCGTGGGTCATTGCTGCTACCCCAGCCAAGCGAGCGCTGCCATGCGCTGGCTTGGGGCCTGGGAAAACGCCAAAGTCGAGTACATAACCCACCACTGCCACTCGAAGCACCGGGTCGCATATTGCAACAACATGGCGGTCCGCGCCGAACTGTTTGCCGAACTTGGCGTCTTTCGAGAATGGCAGCGAGCGGCGGACAGTGAGTTTGCTCACCGGCTAGCCCGGGAGCGCCCATCCCTGCGATTTTCCTTCGAGTCAGGCATGCGTGTCACTCACCATGAGTTTCCCAGGGCGAGAGAGCGAGCGCGCCGCCTTCGGGTGTACACCGGGACTAATGCGCAGATTGATGGTTTTCGGGAGCTGAGCGTGTTGCAGCGCGCAGCAGTATTAGCCCGCTGGCTGCGAGGAGCAGGGCGTGATTAAACAGCTCAGACCGTTTCCTCGACGTCCGCGAGGATTTGATCTTCCGCGATGCGAGCTAGAGCGGCGAGGGTGGGATGCTTGAAAAGCGTTTCAAGCGGTAGATCGATCACAAATTCGCGACAGAGCTCCAGCATTACCTGCATGGCAATCAGCGATGAGCCTCCTAGTTCGAAAAAACTGTCATCTGCACCAACACGCTCGGCACCCAACTCTCGCCGCCAGAGTTCCACCAGATATTCTTCGACGGGGCCATTGGGAGCCCGATAGGGTCGCGCTGGCAACTGTCCATGGACTGCAGTGGCTAAGGCGACCTCGTCAACTTTTCCACTTTTTGCCAAAGGAATGAAATCCACTCGAAATAAGCTGTTGGGTATCAACTGTTTCGGCAGGATTTCGCTCAACTGCTCGCGCAAAGTATCTTCCGCTAGGGCCTCATCCGACACATAGTAGGCTTCTAGTACGGGTTGCGTACCGCCGCTGCTATCCGGTTCGTATCCGATCTCTGTTAACATTTGATCAACCCTACCTAGGTCGATGTGATCATCTAGTTCTTCCAAAGCTTGGGCACGAGTCTTGTGTCCCATGCGTACGTCCCAGCTGTAGGGCAGCGCATAGTTGTGAAAACCTCGTTCTGTCTTATGTACCCAAATCCCAACGTCGTTAACAAGACAGTTTGTTGATCGGCCTGTGTCGCGCGGGCGTGACCATCCAAGTCGTTCGGCTAAATGACGGTAGACCTCATCCAAGCTAACGTCCACATAACGATAGAAATCCACAAAGCGAACTTTTTCAAAGATCTGATCATCTTCGAAAAGTTCCGTGTCAAGAGCGCGCGTGGCCTCGTCAGGGACGCGATGATAGATTTTACGAGCCGCGAGCACCGCGTCTTCAACCTCCGCTGCCGAGCAGCTGCCACCGCGAAACATGTCCTCGGTGAGTCGCGTCTCGAACATCTGGCCCCGGGAAAGTCCGGTTACTATGATGGGTATGCCCAGATCGTGGGCGCGCTTCATGCTGAGTGTGTAGATGGTCTTGAAGCAGCCGTTACAGACGTTTGAAAAGCGCATCAAGCTATCGCGAAAGATCGCATTCATAGCCGACGTTTGTGCAAACTCAACAGGGACTCCGAGAGTCTCCGTGACCAAACGGATATTGTCCTTCGCTTCCTCGGATATGTAACCGTTATCCAACGTAAATGCGTAAACGCGCAGCCCCATATCGACCAGACGGCTCAAGGCATAGCTGCTGTCTTTACCTCCGCTGTACAACATCAGGCAGTCGTAATCCGCTGGTGTATCTCGGCGTGAATTCGCAAACACTTCGCGCAGTTCTTCTTCATCTCTGAAGTAGTCCGCTGCGTATCCCTTGGTGCTCTCGAAGCTCCGGCAGACGCTACAGACTCGATCTTCGCTCAGCGTGACCCGCGGGACATTCGACGCGAGTCCGCACCTAACACAGTGCTCAACTTCTTCAAGCCTTGTTTGCGATTCGTTGCTGGCTCGTCGGGTAATCACTGCGGCTTCACGGACTCCAGCAACCCGCCCAAGGGCCTGCTCGATCTCTGCCGGTTCAATGCGAACACCCGCAAGCTTTAGTTGACGATCCATACGGCCCAGATATTCTAAAACTCCGTCCTCGCGAAGCCGGACGCGATCGCCAGTTCGATAACTTCGCATGCCTTGCCGGCCCGTCACAAATCGCGCCTCGGTGAGTTCGGCGAGCCCATGGTATCCGCGTGCAAGTCCGGGACGGGATACGCTTAGCTCACCTGGTACACCCAGCGGAACTTGCACGCCTTCGTGGTTGATAACTTCGATGCTGACGTTATCGATCGGACGACCAATGGGTACATCATCGGAGGTATCGTATTCAGGGTCGAAGCGGTGGGTGACGCAGCCTACTACTGCTTCTGTGGGTCCGTACTCGTTGGTCAGTTCGACCTGCCCTTTTAGCTGGCTAAGCGCGGCTGCTGCATTTCGTGTTGTGAGATTTTCGCCACCCAAGACGAGACGCTGAACGCGAAATCCATCCATACCGTGGCGTACAAGCAAGGACAGGTGTGAGGGGGTGAGCTTCAAGAAATCTACTGCATTCGCTGCGACCACGTCCATCAAAGCGGTGTCAACGGGGGCATCTGGCTCGGGATAGATGTGCAGCGTCCCACCGGTGAGCAGCGGCAGAAAAATGCTGGTTACCGTCAGATCAAATGCGGGTGACGTAAAGAATGCGAAGTGGAAAGTTTCTCCGCGTACATACTCGCGTTCCGCCCAGGCCAGATAGTCTGCCAGGCCGAGATGATCGATTACCACGCCCTTAGGCTTGCCCGTCGACCCTGATGTGTAAATAAGGTATGCAACGTCATCAAGGGAGGGTTCTAAGGCTGTAAGAGACGCAGCGCCAGATACCGAAGGTCTATGCGATTTTTCTGTCCTAAAGCTATCAAGGGTTAGACGCATGACTGGCGCCGCTAGCCCCTGGTCAGAAATCTCAGCCCCTGGTGCTGCAATAAGCAGTGACGCGCCCGAGTCTTGCACGATTTCCTGCACACGTGCCTGGGGCGCAGAGACGTCTACCGGCACATAGGCCGCGCCGACGCGAAGCGTGGCGAGGATCGCGATAATAAGCTCCGGGGATCGCTTACCTGTAATGAGTAGGATAGCTCCGCGCGCCGCGCCTCGACGGTGCAGTTCTTCCGCCACGCGTTCCATACGTTCCGACAATTCGGCGAAGCTGATGCGCTGATTTTTACCGTTTAACGCTATTCTCTCAGGGAATTGCCGAGCGATGCGTTTGAACTTCTGAACTACCGTTTCCGCAGCTCGCCGGCCAGTCGCCGGTAAGTTCAGCTTTTCAATGATTC
Organism: Pseudomonadota bacterium; assembly: GCA_039815155.1. Taxonomy (GTDB): domain Bacteria; phylum Pseudomonadota; class Gammaproteobacteria; order Pseudomonadales; family Halieaceae; genus Congregibacter. Next base: position 10,760 of record JBCBZV010000094.1, on the reverse strand, counting down.
TTCGTTCGTCCCTGAGCAATAGATCGACGGTTGCTATCGGCTGGTCAGGATTTGCCAACATCACGTCCAGAAGTTTGACGAAGTGTTGAGGGATTCTTCTTTGCAGCTGCGCAGGGAAAGTGTCGTCGTTCAGGTCGAAACTAAGTGAGATGCATCCCGTATTGTTGAAATCATGGACTTGAAGACGCAACGCATGCACGCTGTCTGCTGCTCCAGGGTGCAGCCAGTTCGCCGTTAGCGATGTACCTGCGAAGGCATTGAAACGCACGGGAACATAGTTGAGAACCATCCTGCTGCTTGTTTTTGACGACGGAGCGCTTAGCCCCGGTTGAGCATTCGACAAAAAGCGCAACGATTCTTGCAGCGAGCGCGCAGCCAAACTGCGAAAACTATCCTCAGGCGCTACCAAGCTACAAAACGTAAACAGCTCCACGAAACATCCCAATGTGTGTTTCGCTGCCGGTGTTTGTCGCCCAGACACTGGTGCTTCAAAAACTACGTTCTCACTCGTACTGATATGAGAGGCCCAGGCGGCAAGCAGCGTAGCAAAAACGTTAAAGCGGGCGATCTCAGGAACGAAACTGGAGAAACCAGTTTGTGTACAGAGTGCTTCTAATGACTCGGTCTGAGCTGATGTCAGATTTAGGGTAAGCCTAGTTGATTGAGTTTTTCGACCTGCGGTTCGGCGACCGTAGAGTGTTGTTTCCGAACTGGGTTGCTCCGCTCGAATTGCCCAGTGATCTTTAGCAGCGTCGCTTTCTTTTCTCTTCGCACTCAGGCTCGCACACACAGCGTAATAGCTATTGTGTGGGTGCGAATTCGCTCCGGCTGATTCAGCGCCCCGATTCAGGGAAAGTCGCTCGTATGTCTCGCTAACCTGGGTTATGAGTAATGCGGTAGACCATGCGTCCGTCACCAAATGATGCTGATTCAAATACCAACCGGAACGGCCGTCTGCCAGTGGTATCAGCACACTGTCGACCAAGGAATTGGAAAGATCCAACGGTATCTCACAGCGACTGAGGCACCAGTCTTCGAAAGCCTCCGGGGAAATTCCCGTTGGTTCTACGTGTACGATTGTGGTGGCTGGAGCCTTGGATATTAGCTCCCGATGAGCATGATCTAGCGTGTCGCTTACGACAACAGTGCGTAGCGCGTCGCTGGTGTCTGCGACTATTTGCCAGGCTCGTTGAAATCGCTCCCGATCGATAACTTGATCCAGGATAATAGCGAAGGCCATGTTGTAAAGGGGACTGTCAGGATGGAGCTGCTGGCCAATCAGAATCTGGGTCTGAGGATGCGTCAGCGGACCGGTCCCAGCAATCGGCGTGGTCGTCATTGATTCAGCGTTTAGCTACGAGTCTCGATACAACGAGCTACGAACGCAGAGAGAACTGCAACGGTCTGAAAATTCTCAATTAAAAAGTCAGTTGGTTGCATACCTATGGAGAATTCTTGGTCGACAAAGGTTGCAAGTCGAAGAACAGCAAGCGAATCGAGAAGCTCGCCGGACAACAGGTCGTCGTCGACTGCAACGCTCATGTCTTCAGCGATCAATTCTTGGCAAACAAAATTGAGTATCGTCGTTTGAATGGCGTTAGCTTCGTCGCTCATGCGCTTTGATTCCATTCTTCAGTTTTTTGCTCATAGCGTAGGGTGAGCGCTTTGCGATCAATCTTTCCGGTAGGAGTGCGAGGTAGCGAGCTTGCCAGGTGTAACTCCGAAGGAATCGCGTAGGGAGGTAGCGTGTGTTGCAGATTGCTCCTCAGGTCGCGCTCGGTGATCTCTACCAAAGGGTCACATACTATTACTGCACAAAGTTGCGCATCGCCGTCCTCGCCGTTCATAGCCAGTGCGACGGCTTCCCGCACCGAATTGATAGAAAGAAGCGCGCTCTCGATTTCTTCTAGCTCCACTCTAAATCCACGAACTTTTACCTGGTAATCGGTGCGACCGGCAAAAATCAAGTTTCCGTCGTCGTCCTGCTTGACCTGATCACCCGTGCGAAACCAGCGGGCTTCAAAGCCACCGGGCTCGGAACGAGATACGAATGCTCTGCCATTTCGCTCTGGATCCCCCCAGTAGCCAGTCATGACAGTGGCTCCGCTGATAAGCAATTCCCCAGCTTCTGAGCAAGAGACCCTATCAAGAGTTTCGTTTACTACCAGCGCCCGATCACCGGCGCAAGGTTGTCCGATAGGTAAAGGATTGGGAAACGCGCCGTTAGCCGGTAGGTGGTAATAGGTACAGACATTCACCTCCGTCGAACCGTAGACCTGGCTGAACCGAGCATGATCCAAAATTGCACATAGAGCCCGCAAATGCTTGTCAGGAAAAACTTCCCCAGCAAACAGCACCCAGCGGAGTGCATTTAGGTTTCGCTCCGCCAGGTTACCTTGCAGCAGCAACTGGACTAGCGCCGTTGGCACCGAGTACCAAACCGTGATGCACTCTCTCTCGAGCAGCTCCGCCAGGCTTGCCGGCATCATCATCGCCGCTGGTGGAAGTAATACCGTGGCAGCGGCAGCACGAGCCGCGGCATAAAAATCGAATGTGGCAAAGCAGGTGTGATGTGATGAGTGGTTAGACAGTCGATCGTCACAAGTCAGCCCGTACTCTCTGGCGGACCATTCAGCAAATGCGATCGCACTGCTGTGCGTATGACAGATTAGTTTAGGTTCCCCAGTCGAACCCGAAGTGTGCATGATGTAGGAGTTATCCAGACTGCCTATCCGAAGGTCAGGTCCTGAATACGAAGCCAGTTCGTCGACTGTCGACCAGGGCGCGCTGTTTACTCCCGCTGGCATGTCACAGTTCAAACCCAAGACGTACTTGATTTCCGGGCATGCTGCGAGCAAAGAAGTCACCACGCTAGTGCGCGAGACCTCGCTCACCAGAAAGCGCGCGCCTGTGCGGCGAAGGATCCGAACCGCTTGGTCAATGGGTGTCTTTGGGTCGATAGGAACGAGTGCGCCTCCCGCAGCGAACACGCCATAGAAAGCAACTGGCACCCGCAGTGATTTAGTGAGAAACACCGCTACGCGATCGCCGCGTTTCAGGCCAAAACCGTTTAGCGCGTGAGCCATGCCATTGCTGTTGAGTACAAGCTCTGCCCATCTCAGCGCCTCGTTGCCGCATCGGACCGCCTCACCCTCAGGTCTCTGTCCTGCCGCCTCAATCGCCAGTTGATGAAGCGCTATCGCCATTTCGATAGCTCGACTGTTAAGCAGCAAATCACCACCGGAAATGCTCGATCAGTAAGCCGGGCAGTTCTCCGATTGGGAGGTCTATCGCTAGCGAACGCTCGGCAACCCAAGCCAGCGATATGACGAGCAAAAACACCGCACCCGCGGGCATGAACACTTTTCGGTACAACTCTGGCGAGCGAAGCAAAAATAGGATCGGAAACACGATCGCAACAATCGTCAGCTGACCAACTTCAACGCCGAGGTTAAACGCCAGCAGAGGCAATAGAACGAATTCGCCGAATACCCCCATCTCTGACAGCGCACCGGCAAAGCCGAAGCCGTGGAACAGCCCGAATAACAACACCACCGGCCAGACGCGAACACGGAAAATGGGAAATAATATGTCTACCGCGACAATGGTGATAGAAGCGGCGATGATGATTTCCACGAGGCGACTGGGTAGTTCGATAACATTGAGCGCTGCCAAACTCAGCGTGAAGCTGTGTGCAACGGTAAATGCGGTCACGATTTTCAGGACATTTAGGAACGCAGGACGAAAGTGTTCGATCGGTTCCCATGCGCGTGCTCGTCGCAACATTACAGCAGGTACCAAGAGACCGAGCAAAAACAGGATGTGGTCGACGCCCTCCCAGATATGCTCCAAGCCCAGCAAGAACACGGCGACAAATCCCCGCCAGCGATTGTTGCTCACCACGCTAAGAGAACCCTTTCGACGGTCAGGCTGAAATGCCAACGAAATACCACTCTCATTGGCGAAGACGCCAGTCGCCCAATTGGATTCGACCAGCACGAAACCGTCGTGCTCAGGATCTTCGTCGAACAGCAATGAGTAATCGAAACTGAGCTCTGTGGGGAGAGAGTCGTAGCCTGTAATGTCGAAGGGCAGCTGCAAGTAGCCGAAGCGAACAGTGGGTGCTTCACGTCCCTCAAAGCGTATAGGCAGCTCTTTACCCTGCGCTGATATGGTCACCTTTTCCAGATAGTAGTTTTGAAGGAACTCGCTGTACTCGTTGACGTTGCGTTCAGTAATTTCTCGGTCTGTACCGGTCAAAGCGAGGGCCGTGTTGAAATCGACCAGGCCTATCTCAGCACGTCCAGTAATCGCTGTCTGAGTAATCTGCAAGTATAAATAGCTCTGGCCGACCACGTGGGCGTGCGTGGAGTGCGTCGCAAGGGATAGAAGTACCAGTACGAATGGCGCAGAAAAATCTGTGCAACTCGCGATGGGACGCTGGAATCTGCTGCTCATCCGAGTCCTCTGAGTCCGGCAATGAGATTTCTTTGTATTTCTGATGTTCCCACATAGAGTGAGGTAGCGTGAGCATCTCGCAGCTCTCGTTCCAGGCCGTACTCAACGGTGTAGCCATAGCCTCCAAAGACCTGCATCGCTGTCTGACAACATCGAATGTAAGCTTCGCTGATGCCTAGTTTCGCTAATGCCGATTCGCGTGTGGCAGTACCGTGATGCGCGGCGTGCCAGGCACCGCGATACAGAAGAAGCCTGGCTTGCTCCAAGTCGAGTTCAAGGTTCGCGATGCGGTGTGTTATTGCTTGATGAGCGCTTATCGGCTTGCCGCCAGGCTTCCGGTCACGGGCGTGCCTTACACAGCGCTCTAGCAAACGTTCCATAACACCGACGGCTGGAGCCATCACCAAGAGTCGTTCAATATCCATGGTCTGGTTGAAGATCATCGCGCCGGAACCAAAACTACCGAGCATGGCGGTGGTCGGCACGCGACAGGCACTGAAAAAGACCTCAGCCATCGGGCTAGTACGTAGACCCATTTTTTCGATCGGTTGGCCAATAGTAATACCCGGTGTACTCGCCGGGACAAGAAAACAACTCACCCCGGTAAGATCTCCGGTCCCTGTTCGTGCGTAGACGAGAAACAAATCTGCAATCGGAGCATTGGTGACGAAGGTCTTGGAGCCGTCTAGCACCCAATGGTCACCGTCCCGTGAAGCGGTGGTACTCAATTTTAAAGCGCTGGACCCCGAGTCCGGCTCGGTGACGGCAGCAGCGCCGATGGCCGTGCCCGAGGCAAGTTTGGAAAGCCACTCAGTTTTTTGTAAGTCCGAGCCATAATCTAGAACCGGACGAGCACAGGATGCGGCGTGGGCAGCGACGGCAAACACCATTCCGTTGTCGAGCGCGCCTTTGCCGATGGATTCCATGACAGCGACCGCCGTTAACAGGTCATACCCCATACCGGACGCAGCCTCCGGGATTAGGAGGCCAGGCAGACCGAATCGCGCGCATTCGGACCAAAGTTTGCGATCAAAGCAGCCATCTCGGTCCCGCTGCTCAACTCCATCGCTCAATATCCTGGTGCCAAATCTGACCGCCGCGCTGCGCAGCGCGATCTGATCTTCACTCCAGCTGAAATTCATGAAGGCTCCTGAGCATTAGCCATCACAATGGCTGTCTCCGACCCGGCGGTCAGTGAATATTCCTGCAAGATCGGTATGATAGCGGGTCTCCGCGACGGGGCGTAGTTCCGGTTTCGTCTGGACCTCAGCGGATATGTACAGCACCAGAACCGATTGACCCTTAATGCCTTCGCCATCCTTAGCTATCGTTGTACCCGTACATAACGGGGGTGAGCAGTTTCGCCTTTGTCTTGAGGCGCTGGGCGAGGCGCGCAATGCGTTCGACGAACTTATTGTAGTTGCTGATGGTGACTCCGATGGTTCCTGTGATCGCGCCGAAGAAGCAGGGGTGACCGTATTGCGCTTGGCGGAGCCAGGTGGGCCGGCTAGAGCAAGAAATCGCGGGGTCGAGCTGGCTTCTAGTGAGTTGATACTATTTGTCGACGCTGACGTGCTGATTTCCGGCACTACTATTGAGCGCATTGTTCAGTACTTCCGAGACGAGCCTGCGCTCGCTGCCTTGATCGGCAGTTACGACGACGAACCCGGCGAAGACAATTTTCTATCCCAGTATCGTAACTTACTTCATCACTTCACCCACCAGGAAAGCAATGCCGATGCGTTTACGTTTTGGGGTGCCTGTGGCGCTGTTCGGCGTGACGTGTTTCGCTCCCTTGGAGGGTTTGATGAGAGCTATCGCACACCGTCTATAGAAGATATAGAGCTGGGTCACCGGCTTAAAAAAGCAGGCCACCGAATTCGTCTCGCTAAGGAGGTTCAAGTCAAACACCTCAAACACTGGGACGTGCAAACGATGTTACGGGCAGACTTCTTTTACCGAGCACTTCCCTGGACGGATCTGATTCTGCGGCAGCAGGGTTTGACGAATGATCTGAATCTTAAGGTCTCGAACCGCCTCAGTGTAGCTTTGTCCTTTGCGCTGGTCTTCTTGATGGTCGTTTTCGGAATCGATCTATTTATGGGCTTCGATGCGGGTCCGACGCTTTCGGTTTTGATGGCCGCTCTGCTGTTGTTTTTTTTGGTTCTCAACTGGCGCCTGTATCGTTTTTTCTCGCGGAAACGAGGCCTATACTTCGCACTGGCTGCAATCCCCTGGCACTTTCTATTCTACCTTTGCAGCGGACTCGCATTTACGTTGGGTTTCGCACGAGCCCGGTTTCGCTAGCGGGCATCCATTAGAATAAGACGGCAGCGGTGGAACCGCTCTACCTACTGCCAACGATATTAATTGGACAAGCGTGTGGACAACTTTCCCGCCGTAGTGATCGGCGCCGGACCGGCAGGTCTTACCACAGCCTTTGAGCTGTCAAAACATGGTGTTCGCGCGGTGACCTTCGAACAGGCCGCGACCGTCGGGGGTATAGCTCGCACCGAAGCCTACAAAGGGTACCGGTTCGATATTGGCGGACATCGGTTTTTTACTAAGGTTAAAGAAGTCGAGCAGCTCTGGCATGAAGTGCTCGCCGACGACCTTATTAAAGTTCCGCGCCTATCTCGCATCTACTACCGCGGAAAGTTTTTTCAGTATCCGCTTGAGCCACTCAACGCTCTCCAGGGACTCGGTCTCGCAAATAGTGTGATGATCGGTCTCAGTTATCTGAAGGCGAAATTGCGACCCACGCCTGTAGAAGACAACTTTGAAGAGTGGGTGATTAATCGTTTTGGAGAGCGTTTATATCGAACGTTCTTTAAGGCGTACACGGAGAAGGTCTGGGGAATTCCCTGTACGCAGATTCAAGCGGAGTGGGCAGCGCAGCGCATTCAAGGTTTGTCTCTGCGCAAAGCCGCAACAAATGCCTTGTTTGGCACCAACGACACCAAGACCCTCATAGGGGAGTTTGATTACCCCCGTCTCGGGCCTGGAATGATGTGGGAACGTTTTTCTGAGCTTTTGAACGAACGTGACTCGCCTGTTGAATTAGAGACCGAGGTTGCCGCGATCGAGCATATCGATAATCGGATAACTTGCATTAACGTCCTGCAGGCAGGGCATCGTCGGTCCGTCACTGCGGAGCACTTTGTGTCTAGTATGCCAATCAGCAAACTCGTCCAGCTTTTGGAGCCCGCGGCACCGGAGTCTGTCGTTAATGCGGCTCGAAGCCTAAGGTACCGTGATTTCCTGATAGTTTCGCTGATCGTCGATCAGGACAACTTGTTTCCGGATAACTGGATCTACATTCACAGTCCCGAATTTAAAGTTGGCAGGATCCAGAACTTCAAGAACTGGAGCCGGGAGATGGTTCCGGAAGACGGTCGTACTTGCTTAGGAATGGAGTATTTTTGCAGTCGTGGGGATGATGTCTGGAGCAGCGACGACGAAGCGCTGATTGAACTGGCCGGAAAAGAAGCGGTGAACCTGGGGCTGGTCGAAAGCGTCGATCTGGTCAAGGATGGAACGGTGATCCGGCAGCCTCGCGCCTACCCGGTGTATGACGAAAACTACCGGGGGCATCTAGAGACGATTCAGAACTATCTAAAGAGCTTTAAGAATCTGCATACGGTCGGCCGAAACGGCATGCACCGCTATAACAATCAGGATCACTCCATGATGACCGGTATTTTGGCGGCCAGAAATATATTGGGCGCCGATCACGATCTCTGGGAAGTCAATACAGACGACGCTTATCACGAAGAGATTACCTGAGCATCGATGTCAGTAGCGTTCAAACTAAAGCGTTAAGCGGCTTACTGGCTCTTATGCCAATTCAAAATACTCGGCTTACGTAAAGACGAAACTGCCGGGGTTCGAAAACGTGGAAATGAATGTCCTCAATGCCTTGAGTGGTTTCCTCCGGTAGTCGCGATGCATAGAAATAGTCTATGTCGTGATCATCCGAATCGAATACATTCAGTAGATCCAACTGAAGACGCCAGGCGTCGTTTTTCCAACCAAGCGCAACGTTGGACATAAGAGAACCGTCGGACTCAACGCTACCATCTTCGACTAGTGGCGCCTCGCTGAAATAGCGCACGCGGAAAGAGCCGAACCAGCCCTGTGGGTACTGAGCGGAAATCGCTCCAGTGACAACCGTTTCCAGTGCGCCAGGAATTTCACTGCCTTCCGGCGCGTTGTCGCTGAATCTGGCGTCTGTCCAGGCGAAGTCTGCTTCAGCCGACCAAACGTCGCTGACACGCCAGAAATTATTGAACTCGATGCCCCAGCGTTCACTCGGTCGACTCGCTTCCGTGGTTCCGGCATCGCCGACAAACAACAACTCCGAATCAAGTTCCAAGCTCCAGATTGCCAATGAGGTATTCCAGCGCTCCCAAATCAAGGCCTTCGCTCCTAGCTCGAAACCTATGGAGCTTACCAGTGGGTCGACACCGCCCACCGCTTCGCCTGTTACCGGGTCTCGGGTGATAGGAACACCGCGCGCGTCGTTGGAGTGGAAGCCATAGCCCCCGCTGAAATAGAGCTCATTTGTATCAGATAGCGCGTAGATCAAACTGGCTTTCGGACTTAGGATCGAGTCACTCTCGTCACCGCCGTTGTCTTCTCTGTCTGCTTCTACGTCAAACCAATAGCTGTCCGCGCGGACACCCAACACGGCCCTCAAATTCTGGGGCAATCGCCACTCGAGTTCATAGAATAATCCCAGACTACCCTGGTTGACCCGGTCCTGGCGTACCACTCCGATAGGGACTCGCGCTCGGGTCCGAAACAGTCCAACTGAGCCGATATCGTCGTAGCGGAACTCGCCTCCCAATCGATGGTGGAAATGCTCGTTTTCTCCGTTCACCCAGTAGCGGTTGTAGCTACCTCCATAGACCGCACGATCATCGACTTGTTGAAACTGATCACCGAATTGAGGATCCTCAAGGAAATAAGTGAAATTCGACCAAAGATCTAACTTGTAGTCGACCGCATACGCTAGCCACTCGCTGCGATGATGCTCATGTTCATGCGTAAATTGAGCCGAAAGACTGCTCCGGCGAGTAGCGCCGCCTAAGCTCGTATCTATCGAACCGAACTCCCCTATTAATCCCTGCCTTACGGCGCGTTCAGGAATTTGATCAGCTGAGTTCCACTCGTTGTCATAGTGCATCGCTGTGACTGCCCAGTCTGATACATCGCTACCGCCGGTTACTTTCATTAGACCGCTGATTTTCTTTACGTCTTCTTCGATGTCGGTCCAAGGGCCGTCGTAGCTTTGAGCCTCCAGGGCAGCGGAAATAGCAGCACCTCCTAACTCAGCGCTGCCTAACGCTAAGAGTCGTCTGTAACCGAATTCGCCAATACCAAGCGTGATCCTACTATCGGTGAATCGATCACTAGTGCGAATCCTCGCCCCACCGGCGGAAGAAAAATCACCCAGCTCAGCGTGATAAGGGCCTTTTACGAAATCTATGCGCTCGACAGTTTCAGGAATAAGAAAGTTGACGTCTGTATAGCCCTGCCCGTGACCATGCGTCCGCATGTTAACCGGCATTCCATCGACGAACGTCGCAAAGTCCGTACCGTGATCCAGATTGAAACCCCGCAAGAACATCTGATTCGATTTTCCAGAACCGCTGTGCTGAGTCACGACGAGTCCGGGGATCGACTCCAACAAGTCACCAGGGCGTAGTAGCGGTCGTATCGACAAATCCATTTTTCCGATCGTTCCCTCCGAAGCGGTTCTTGCTTCTCCAGCTAGAACCTGGCTTCGACCAACAACAACGATCTCTTCCACCGATTCATGACCATGTACTAAGGGTGAGAGTGTGCAGGTGGCTAGAAAGAGAATTTGAACGAGCTGATGTTTTACCATTGGTGGTGAGTTCAGAAACGTGAATGGGCACGCTCGGTGTTTACAGGGTATATAAGAGACTGGGCGCAGCCTATTCTGACTAGTTCCGCAACATTTCCAAAGCTTTTCGTACATTTTGTTGCGTTCGATACGGACGCAATCGTGAGCAGCCAAGACATCGAAAAAGCACGATTGGTTTGGCCTCGGGAAATCGAGGGCAGTATTCGCGCTCGCCAAACGGAGTTTTTTTACGGGCGGCTGGCCGCCCAAAGAGCACTAACTTGCTTGGAGAGTGACTCATCTGATCAAAGCGTTAGATACGGTGCTTCAGGTGAACCTTTGTGGCCGGAAGGGCTTATGGGAAGTATCTCTCATGTGGACGGTCTTGCGTGCGCTGTCGCCATCTTCACTAGCTACTTTTTAAGATCAT
>JBCBZV010000076.1:0-20038 GCA_039815155.1 Pseudomonadota bacterium | reverse complement strand
ATCCTGAATTATGATCCGTTCGAGCAGCTTGGGGAAGCAGCGGCGTAGAATGAACAAAACACCGTTTCAGTTCTTGCTAGAAGAAATTTGTGTGAGGTACGGCTTTTGCGAGTTTACCCGCGCTTTTGACGGTCAAGTGCCCAGCCGCGCTACACGTTGCGCTCGCAATAACTCGCTTTCGCTTTCTCGGAGCGCTTGAATAGCATGAGCCGCTCGGAGCAGATAGCGAACCCGGTAAGCAAGCGTGTCCCAGATAACCGGCTTGGTGATAAAGTCTGTGGCGCCGGCTTCATACGCCCGTTCGAGACTATCAATATCGGTCAAGCCTGTGATCATAACCACCGGGACCGATGCTCCACCGGGCAAACGGCGAAGTTCTTCACAGACTCCATATCCGTCCATACGAGGCATCTTTAGGTCGAGAAGGAGCAGATCCGGAGATTCGGTCTTATACTTTTCTAGTGCATCATGACCGTCCGCAGCCAGTACTACGGAGAAACCTGCCTGTACAAGATACCGCTCGCTAAGAATACGCTGCGTTGAATCATCGTCGGCAATGAGTATTTTGTTTGTGTTCGCGGAGTTCAATTCGCTGCAGCCTCTTCAATGCTCACAAGCTGGCTAATTTCACGGCGTACCCCAGGGTAGCGTTGCTCTACGGTTTCTATCAGTTCACCGATAGACAAATCCGTGTCAGAAATAGAAATAGACTCGAGCCGAGCGCAGAGTTCAGAAAAATGCGTAGCGCCAACATTAGCGCTGCTCGATTTGAGTGAGTGAGCGGCTTCACAGATACCTTCTCGATCGCCGTCCACCCAGGCTCTACCCATGGACGCGATGCTAATGGGTGACTCGTCCAGGTAGGCTAAGAGGATCCGGTTGGAGACTTTGGCCTCACCCACCCGGTCGAGCGAGCGTAAATTGTTCAGGATCGACTCATCAATCTCCTTCGCCTGAGCTTCTTTATCGCTGGGCAAAAACTGTTCTGAGCCTTGAGCGTGTTCACGCACGGCGGAAGCTTGCTCAGACACGAGTTCTCTGGGTAGCAGCTCGGCGAGCAGCGTAGCCAACTCCGCTTGCCCAAAGGGCTTGCTCAGGAACGCGTCCATGCCAGCGGCGAGGGCTTCGCTCTCAATTCCCCTTTGCGCGTCTGCAGTAAGCGCAATCACTGGCGTTCGAACTTCGGTGCTACCCTTGCTGCGTTCTGCTTCGCGAATAACTCTTACCGCACTGATTCCATCGAGTACGGGCATGTGGAAATCCATCAAAATAATATCGAACGGGTTCGCGAATTGTGCATCGATCGCCTCCCTTCCGTTGTTAACTACTGTCACCTGACAGCCGAACAACTCGAGTACGTTTCTAGCTACTTCCTGATTGACTAGATTGTCTTCTACAACCAGCACCCGGGTTCCGAAGAATTTCTGCGTTGTGTCAACTTGCGCCATGGCTAAATCAGCAGGCCTCACACCCGCCAGAATTCGGGAAACTTCCCGCCGCAATTCGTCCATGGGTACTGGTTTTTCCAAAACCGCATCTAAGAGAGGGTTCTCGGCTTGTAGCTCTTCGAAATCTAGTGCCGCGGAACTGAGAATGATAATTTTGAGCTGCCGATTGTCGCTGTCGCAGGCCAAGCGGGATGCTAACTCTGAGCCATCTGCTTCCGGCATCTGACCGTCTAGAAGCAGAAGTTGGTATGGCCGACCGCTACTGTTAGCGAGCTGCACCTTTGCAAAGGCATCAGACGCGTCGGCGGCCATCTCCGCCACCATGCCCCATTCCAAGACCTGCTGATGCAATATCGCCCGGTTGTCCACACTGTCATCCACAATGAGAACCCGAAAACCAGCTAAAACTGACTGATAGCCTGGAACAGAGGGTATTGGCTCTGATCGAGCAAAGTGCAAACAGAAACTGAAAACAGACCCACTGGTAATCTTGCTCTCCAAAGTTAGCTCACCCCCCATAAGACGCACCAAGCGGGAAGAGATGGCAAGGCCGAGCCCTGTACCACCCGCCTTTCTTGTCGGGGTGCTATCCACTTGAGAAAAGGGCTCAAAAACGGACAGAAGCTTTTCCTTCGCTATACCGATTCCTGTGTCACTGACATCAAAGCGAACGTCGAAACCGTCTGCACCTTCAGCAAGTACCTGAAGTTCTAGGCGCACCTCACCTTGCTCGGTGAATTTGATCGCATTGGAGAGCAGGTTATCGATAACCTGCCGAAGTCGAACCCGATCAGCTCGAACCGCAGCAGGAAGCGACGAAGATACGACCAACTCAAGAGCTAGGTTTTTTTCCCTTGCCCTTGCGGCGAACAACTCAAGGCTGTCTTCCAGCAAAACTCTCAGATCTACCGGCTCATACCGAAGTTCTAGGCGCTCGACATCGATCTTGGAGAAGTCCAAGACGTCGTTGATGATCGAGAGTAGAGTACCTCCGGAACGCTGAATAACTTCCGCGAAATGCTGCTGTCGTGTATCTAGCTCTGTGCGGGTAAGCAATTCAGCCATCCCCAGCATCCCGTTCATGGGGGTGCGAATTTCGTGGCTTATAGTTGCAAGAAACTGAGTCTTCGCGCGATTTGCTGACTCAGCCTCATCCCTGGCTCTGTCGGATTCTTCTATCGCCACACGCAAATCACTGTTCGCTTGTGACAGCTCTGCGGTACGAGCCTGAACAGTGTCCTCAAGCTGATCGCGCTGCGAGAACAGCTCCTCATTTCGCGCCTGTATTTCGCTGAGCATGCCATTAAATCCGCGAATCAAACGACCGGTTTCGTCGCCCTCACCAGGGTCCACACGGAGCGAGTAATTCTGGTGTACGCCGACATCGTCCATCGCCAACGCAAGGCGAGCTATCGGTTCAGCGATTCGACGACGCAGAACATCGGAGAGGAGCACCGCCAGGAAACCTGCCAAAAAAAGAATAGCGACGAAGGATCCAAGCCTGCCAAACAGCATCTCATAGGACCGGCTCAAATCGGTCGAGATATAGAGATAGCCTAAAACCCTCTCATCCTGAGTGACATCCTTTAGATACTGCAGCTCGCCGATACTGAATCTCGAAGCTGTCAACTCATCTTGCTTCTGCTCGAAGATATCAAGGGGGAAATCTATCTTCGAAAGATCAGTGGTACTTTGCTGATAGGTCGCAACTGGCTGCCGCTCCCTATCCAGCAATAGGGCATAGGACACCTGCTCCTCTGCGCTTAGCGCCCCAAGTAGGCGCTCCGCGGTTTCCTCATCAGAGAATTCAAGGGCAGCGGTAGTAGAGCTTGCCACTGCATCAGCAAGCACGGCGATCCGGCCAATCAGATCCTCACGGTCATACAACACCTGGAGAGTCGTGAGCACGATAGCGGCAAGAAACAGCGCGCCGCCTGTTGAGAAGATAATTGCACGGCGAAGCTTGCCTGAGATAGACAATTCGGAAAAGCGTGTAATCATGACCCTTCCTTGGAGCTAGAGCGTCCAATCACTTCTGAGAGCCCAAGTAGCTGCGAGTTAATCCGTACTCCCTTCCGCTCTGCTAAGTCGAGATTAATACGAAAGCCGAAACGTCGCCCTTTGCGCACGATCTCAATAACGCCCCCGCGTCCCGCGAAGTCTGAAATTTCGCTGATCGTAACTACGAATTGATAGTCCAGGTCATTAATTACACGCTGAAGCCGCTCGTCTTCGCTCGTTGCCACATAGGTGAGATGGCAATTTAACGCAAGGTCGTATTTCTCGATGGGTAAAAGCTGGACGACTCGGCCCGAGGCGACGTCACCGATCGCGTCGACGAGCGCCTCGGTCACCGGTGACTTGCCGTAGGAGCAAACGCGCAACGGCGCGTCTGAGTTCGAAAATGCGCTTTCGGGCCAGTCGATATAGCGTGGAAGTTTGGAAACGATCGCTGCCTTTAGCTGCGAATCGCGATCTTGCGCTTTCAATCCAACAGCAAAGCAGCTCGTAAGTAGGACAACGGTGAGCCCAAGAGGATAGGTAAACTTGTGTAACAACGAACGCACTGTTGCTATCAGTTCCGTTAAAAAGTTAATCGGATTTGAGCGGCGAAAGAGCTTTGAATCTCCATCAGTGGAATATCTACCGGCTGCGACAAAAACTGCGCACGTCCTTCGCTGAGGATGTTCTTTGCGACAAACGCCAGCTCAAACCTCTTCGATGGACTCCAAGCAGCACGAATGTCGGCGGTTGTGTACGCATCTATCGGTACGCCATCTAGACTGAATATTTCTCCAACGTAACGCAGCCAGATGTCCAACTCCCAGTTGCTAGCTGGCAGATAGCCCAAGCGCAGGGAAGCTTGTACTTCGGGGCTGGTCATGAGCGAATCGTTAGTCACCAGACCAACTCCCGCTACGCTCTCTTCTTCTCCACCAAACAGCGACAAATTAGTTTGGAACCTCCAATCACTGCTGGGTCGCCAGTCGGCAGAGAGCTCCATGCCATAACTCTCGGCAATTGAATTGTTGGCCTGAAAAAGGCCGGTTCCTATGGCAAATGTACTGGGGTCCGCGAGGCAGGCGGGCAAGGCCGCTCCCGTCGGCAGACAGCGCGTAGGGCCGATACGATATCCCCGATTCTCCTCGTAATCGAAGTAGAAAAATGCGAGATCTAGAGACAAGTGGGAAAACGGCCTGAGCTTCAGGCCGGCCTCGTAAGCTAATAGCTTTTCTGAGTCAAAGTCTCGTGTCCCGGAGACGGCGATCGCCGTCGGCGGGGTGTTCGCTCCAACTGCTGGAAGGACATCGAAAAACAGCTGGTAATCTCTATCCGCCCGACCCGGCGTTCTTACTGCCCGAGAGATAGACCCCCAGAAACTCGTGTTGCTGGCCGGACGAAACAAAACTCTGAGGTTGGGCTGAACCTCCCAACCGGTAAAGTCGTTGTACTCGAACTTGCTGCCGAGTGTCAGATGCCACTTGTCTGGGACTATCGTGATCTCATCCTGGACAAAAAAATTGAACACCTCCTCATCACGCTGCCGAGGAAACACTTCGATGCGATTACTCGAACCCGGGGAAAAGACATCGTCGTTTAAACGATAACCAGTGCCAAAAAGCAGGTTGTGCCGTTCGAGAGAGGGTGCGCGATACTCCGCCGATAGATCGAAGGTAGATCTATCGATGTTCGCGATCGCCCATTCCCTCTCGGACTCGTCTACGAAGGCCTGAAAAGAAAAGCTACTACCTGCAGCAAGCTGCCGATCCCAGCGAAGCAGTAAGCTGGACCCTTCAACTAGCTGGTCGCGCTCTACCAACTCGCGGAACGGTTCTTCGAAACTAAGTTGATAGGCCGATTCGCCAACTGTACTGTCAAAAACAGTAGCGTCTAGAAAGAGATTGTCATCTGGAGTGAGGTTCAAGTCGGCGCGCAGGCCTAGCCGAGCCTGGCGCCAGTCGTCGGCGCCGTCCACGCCGCTCGCCAGCTCATTCTCGGCCCGCTCAAAGAACTTACCATACACACGATAAGCCCCTAGATCCCCAAGACCCCCTCCATAACGAGCGGCGATAGTACCTCGCTCCTGATTGCCAACAACTGCACTTACAAGCGTGCCTTGGGTGTCGTTAGACGCCTTGCTAATGATGTTAACCACGCCGTTGACCGCGTTTGCCCCCCACAGGGTGGCTCCCGGTCCCCGGATGACTTCAATGCGTTCGATATCTTCAAGCAGCGTGTCTTGCGAGTCCCAGAAAACACCCGAAAATACCGGCGAGTAAATAGGACGGCCGTCCATCAGTACTAGGAGCTTGTTAGAAAAGCGCTGGTTGTAACCCCGGGTACTAATTGCCCACTTGTTACTATCGATCTGCGCAACATCTATACCGGGGGCTAGTCGCAAGGCCTCGGGAATGTTCATCGCTCCGGACCGACGGATATCTTCAGCGGTGACTACGAAGATTGCTGCAGGAGCGTCAAAGATGGACTCAGCACGTTTCGAAACGGAAACAACTTCGACGTCCAAAAGCTCGTCGAGACTTAGCTCGAAGAGTTCCTTATTGCCGTCCTGTGCGTGACTCGAGGTACTTAAAAAAACTGCTATGCCAAAACAGAGCGCCCAGGCATTTGCTGCGTCAAAGCTAATCATCTCTTATTACTATTGCTCTTGTGGATGAAATTTATACGCTCAGAATGAGTGTTGAATTCCTGGTCTCGTCTCTTCTGTGCTTCTATCTCTTGTTAAAACCAAATGGATTTTCTAATCACGCTTTTCTAATCACGCTATTGAACGCGGCCCTGCGGTTCCTCGCACTCGATAACGGACTGGGTAACACATGATAACCAATAACCACAATTTATTAATGGTTTTTAACAGATATTGATGAGAATCCTCTTTGCTTGAAGTTTCTGCTCATCTCTGATGCATGACGAATCGTCTAAACACCGGACACGAATTAGAAACCAGTAACACTAAAGGGCCATCCTGGGTAGAACGCATTGTTTGGAAGCGGGCGGACACCCACTAAACCGCCTCCTCACTGCAAAGCGCTAGTGCATCGGTGGTGGAATGGGGCTAACACCGACAAGCCATCGGTGGCTGTAGATCAAAGATAGGTACAGGATAATCCCAAGGAAGAAACGACCGATCGTCATGCGAATCGCAGCGCTGCTCAGACGGACACTGGCGGACTTCATTTGCACCGCTAGAACATGCCAGTGATCACCGAGCTCTCGCTGCTTTCTTTTGTCTACCAATTTTGATCCTAAAATCGCGAAGATGCCAAAACAGGCAAATAACAGCACGTGCGCTAGATCCCCATTGGCAACGAGGTGTGCGAAGGACCAGAGCCCGAGTACGAGTAGAAAGGGATGCCTTACCCATTTGACGATACCCGGTGAACAGGCGTCGAATCGCTCGTTTCTAAAGCCTCCGAAGGATAAGGGATTCGCTTGTCCGACACTGAACGCAACTATCATGCAGACGAACAGCATCAGGAAGATTGTGATAAGAGAGTGCCACGGCTGCCAATACCACAGTGGCACGAAGGGCGTTCGCCCCGCTGAGCGAATTAGCCACGCCAGCACCAAGATCGACGATAACGAGTAGGCAAGCGTAAAACCGAGCTCGCCCATACGTTGAACCAGTAAGCTACGAATCGGCGCACGAACAGGGATCGTATGCGTTAGAAAGAAAAGCAAAAACGCTGCTATGTATTCTGCCCACGCCACCAGTGCGCCTCTTCGATTCCATCGCGACTCTCGATCATGAGTGTCGACAATCGACTGCGCACTTTCAATCTCCTTTTCTTCGAACCGGCGAAGTCCTCGGGCCACTAGTATTTCAACCGCAGATTTTGCCTTCGATATCACTCGCTTTCTTCCAATATTTCAGAATATACTGATCTGCCAAGAGCGTCGCTTGGCGCGTCCTTGGATGAGGCACTGCCGTTGAACGATCAATCGCGGTTCAACTTGGGCTTACGAGATACCTACCGTATTCTCGCACCCTATCTTCAGCGCAATTTAATGGAGCAGGTACGAAGTATCTGGTTCATCGTTGCTTATCTAATTCTCTTCCAACTCTTCGTTCTCCAGGTTCCGATCGTCTACTCACTGATGATCGCCATCGGAATCGGTGTGGTTGCGATCGGTTTGATGTTCTTTATGGAGGGCTTGCGGCTGGGCTTGATGCCCTTGGGTGAGATTATTGGCACGGTCCTTCCAACACGCAGCGCGCTACCAGTGATCTTGCTCTTTGCTTTTCTCCTCGGCATGGGAGCCACCTTTGCGGAGCCCGCGATCGCGGTTTTAAAGGCCGCAGGAAGCGGAGTCGTCGCGGAAGATGCGCCGCTTCTTTATAGCCTTCTGAACGATTTCTCGAGCCAGTTAGTTGGCTCCGTGGGTGTCGGTGTGGGGATCGCGGTACTTCTCGGTGTCCTAAGATTCTTTTATGGATGGCCGCTTAAGTACTTGGCAATACCGGTAGTCGGCATGCTTGCAGGCTTGTCTTTGTGGTTTTCTCAGGTACCACCGCTTGCCGACATCCTTGGGCTTGCCTGGGACTGCGGTGCAGTTACCACTGGCCCGGTTACCGTACCCTTGGTACTAGCACTCGGCATTGGTGTGTCGAGGGTCGTTCGCACCGGTGATGGGGAGAATTCTGGATTCGGGATCGTAACCCTGGCAAGTTTGTTCCCCATTCTTGCCGTCATGCTCCTCGCTAACTATCACTACACGGTGCAGGATTATTACGGAGCGCCGAACTACGACGGAGCTAAACAGACCGTCACCGCTGATGACGGGGATTCGGTCGCGAATAGTGTTAGCCGATCGAAGGAGCACGTCGCCATTGACGAGGAAACCTATCAACGATTCCTCGATACCGGCGCGCTGCCCGAGAATCACCGAGTTACTTATGTCGGTGGAAATCCGAAGGTAGAAGGCGGGAAAATCGTACTCGATGAACCGCAAGTCATCATTGAGCAGATTAATGAGCCTGGCTTGCAAATCATGGCCGACCAGCAGTGGAACGCGAACAAGTCTTTCGGCGGCCAATTTGTGCAGGCTACCACGGACGCACTGCGAGCAATCGTGCCCCTGTGTTTGTTCCTGTATCTGGTGCTACGGGTTTTTCTCGGCGAAAAACTCAACCACGGTAAAGACGTCGCAATCGGCGTGTTCTTTGCGGTACTCGGCATGACCCTCTTCGGCCTTGGCATTGCTCTCGGGCTCACACCGCTTGGCAGCCAGCTAGGAGGTAACGTGCCTGCGACTTTTGCCAAGATTGTTCCCTGGGGGCTGGATTACGTAGAAGGCCCTATCTTTGGCAATGGGCACGCGGGAAAAATCGTCGCCGTCGCATTCGCATTCTTTCTGGGTTACGGCGCAACACTGGCGGAACCCGCCCTCAACGCACTCGGCGATACGGTCGAGCGAATCACCGTTGGAGCGTTCCCTAAGCGTCTACTAATGCAAAGCGTGGCCTTTGGTGTAGGGCTCGGAATCGCGGCAGGAATCGTGAAAATTTCCTACAACCTGCCTTTCATCTGGATGCTCGTTCCGCCCTACTTGGTGGTGTTGTTCTTGACCTGGAAGGCGCCCCACGACTTCGTAAACTTTGGCTGGGATAGCGCCGGAGTAACGACCGGACCGATCACCGTGCCCCTCGTACTAGCGATGGGGCTGGGGGTTGGTGGAAATGTGCCCGGCGTGAGCGATGGCTTCGGAATACTGGCCCTCGCCTCCGTGGGTCCAATCCTGACCGTGCTATCCGTAGGCTTATACACGCGACGCAAAGAGTCGGGGGAAGACACGGATGAACGACAAACTACGCCAGGCTATGGAACGCGCGGTGTAGAAGCCAATCAAGGTTAAAGGGAGCAAGACTGTATGAGCGATTTGAATACGCGCCCGTTCTTGCTGGAGCAGGCGCTTTCCACCGTTACCGCAATGCTGCCGCGCAATAAAGCACCCACGGTGATCGAAGCGATCACAAAAGAAGCCGAGTCAAGCGCCTTTGTTTGGGATGCACGCGGCACGTTGCTTCACGAGGCCTGGTACAAGCAGTTGTTGCCAAGCATAAGTCCGGGCAAATCCATGATTCAGTTGATGCTGCCGGACAACGAAGTGGATCGCTTGATGAACGTAATCGTCAACGCCGGCAAACTCCATTTACAGTCCTCTGGGGCAGTGTTTTGCACGCCTTGTGATGATGTGTATCTCGGCGCAGATTTTCGGCGCTGGCCGATGGCAGACAGAGACCGGATAAAGGACGCATCGCACGATCTCCAGGAAAATCTCGACGTTATCTTTTACATCGTCGAACCTGATCGGACAGACGCCATTGCGCGCGCCGCCATTCGAGCAGGATCTCACGGACCGATCGTATATTTTGGTGAGGGCAAGGGACTAAGAGATCGACTGGGCTGGTTACGGATCACAAAGCAGCCGCTTAAGGAAATCGTCACGGTCATCACCGACAGCTCCAATGGCGACGCGGTTTTCGCGGCGATGGCGAAAGCGGGCCAAGTCCACCTACCCGGTCGGGGATTCATGTATCGCATACCGGTCGAAAAAGGCATGTTTAATCTGCCCAGTATCGTCGCTCAACATCAATATGCGGCGAACATGCAGCAGATCATTAATGCGATCGACCAACTAAATGGCCATACACACTGGCGCGATCAAGAAGTGTTTTCTGTCGGTGGCGAAGGCAAAGGGGCGGGACTGGAATTTTTAGATCGGGTTAACCAGCCGGTTGAACAGAGACAGGTTTGTCAGCAGGCGATTGTTCAAAGAGCGTACGCCGAGCAAATGACCGACATGTTTCTTGAGGCAGGCATCGCTGGCATCAATGTCAGCCATGTCCGCCATGAAATTGGTGCCGATCAGAGTCAGTTTCACAACGCCGGTCTAAACGTCGAGTATTCCCTGTTGCGCTGCGTGGTCGGTGAAGAAGACGCCAAAGTCCTGGGCGCTAAAGTCGCAGAGTCTGCGGCCAGCGCCGGGCTGCAAGATGTTTGTCTGTTTAGGCAGCCGGTGGTCGACACCGCCACCTATGTTCCGGGCGCAAACGAGTATCGTAAAAATGACGCGGCCTAGGCCAGGCGCAACAAGACATCGCAACCGGCGCTTTAGTTAACTTCAGACGTCGGTAAGCACACTGACGATTTCGTCTGCTACTGCGATCATACTGAGCACTCCCCCATAGGGCCAGGCATCTGCCACGACCTTCACGCTCGCTTGGCTGACCGACTCGTCCTCTCTAAAACTCAGCGCGCATTCCGCTAAGCAGATAACCTCACCGGGGAACAAGTCGGAATCTTGCAGCAAAGGAGAGCGCAGCTCGCCAAACTTGTTGATCGGTATCTGCGTGTTGTTTTGCAATCCCAGTTGTTCAATGACCCAGCCAAAAATACTGTGCGAAGAGTAGCGAATGTAACCATCTCTCGGGTGTTGCTTTAGCAGGGTTACGATTCTTGGCGCATCGTAGTAACGGCGAAGATGCTCTCGACCTTCCTCTAATACTTGCTCAAGACTTGCAATGACTTCTTCCGCTCGGTCCCGCTTGCGCACGACCTCGGCCAGCTGCCGGAGCCGCTTGATTGCCGTGAGCCCATTATTGTCAAAGCGAGGAGAGAAATTTTGATAGAACAGCACTCTAGCGTAGCGAGATAGGGGGCGAGCGAGCTGTTTCTGGTCCGTGCCTACGATGATTAGGTCTGGTGAAAGACGCCCAATGGCGTCGAGCTTCGGTTTTTCCCGGAGCCCAATGTCTTGCACTGAGTCAGGAAGGTCGTTGAAAGGCATCACCGCGCGGTAGCTGGCAAGCTCCGGCGCACCGACGGGGGTTACTCCGAGAGCCATTAGTTGCTCTAACAGTGTCCAGTCGGTAACGACGATCCTTTGTGGGGGCGCTACAAAAAAGTGCTTTCCGAAGGAATCGAAAACCTCGTAGGCCTCTTCTGCATTGGATGTGTTAGCGAGCGGAACCTGGCTTAAACAAAGCAGCAAGACCAGCCTGAGAACCATCGGATCTCAGCTCGTCGGGGCAACCGGCGCCGGTTGCGAGACTTTCAGTGCGACCAGGGCGATCAATCCGATCAGCATAAGTCCGCTGACCACGAACAGCGGGATAGCAAAATTTCCGGTCAGTGACGCTAAGCTACCAAAAAGGATGGGAGAGAGAATTTGTGCAACACAGTAGCCTAGGGTTAGCTGAGCCATAACTTGCGTGCCACGGGTTCCATAAAGCCTGCCGACGGTGCTCAAGGTGAGCGAGACGATACCGATAAACGTCACACCGAACAGAATCGCCGCAATCACCGTCGTATAAATACTCAGCTGTGATGCGAGAATGAGATTACCCACGATATTGAGGATGAAAGCCACCCTCAAAGCGTCCAAGCTTCCGATTGATCGAGCTACCCTATCCCAAAAGATTGGTGCAATA
The DNA here is from genome assembly GCA_039815155.1 of Pseudomonadota bacterium. Lineage (GTDB taxonomy): Bacteria > Pseudomonadota > Gammaproteobacteria > Pseudomonadales > Halieaceae > Congregibacter. Next base: position 8,137 of record JBCBZV010000076.1, on the reverse strand, counting down.
ACTGCCGACACTCCAACCACTTCCCAAATTCTTGCTCCGAGGCCGATAAGCGGCTGCAACTCCGCCATCAGCGATGTGAAGGTCACGTTGAGCGTGTTGGAGAATCCAGCACAAAAATAGGCGATGGACAAAAACCAAAGCCAGGTCGTACTCGGCGGATCCACCTTAACCAGCATCTCTCCTTCTCGGGCCATCTCAACTTCCTTCTCGCCCGGCAGCGGGAGCATGAAAAACGCTGGGATGAAAAAAATGAGGCCCGCACCTGCTAAAGCGACCCACTGCAGACGCCAAGTAAGAGGCCAAGCCGAACCCAGATCGGTTAAGTCCACAACCAGGGCGCAGGCGATAATGCCAAAGCCAATTCCCATGAAGTGCATACCGAGTTCACCTTCGTGGTGGTGATGGTGCAACCAGTTCATCACAAGGCCTGTTCCAAGCATGAACACCACGGCCGTACTCACGCCGGCAATAAAGCGACTGGCGTACCACACCAAGGAGTTGTCGTGCGCAGCCATCATCAGAGTCGATAGAAAGGCTACGATCAGCGCGTAGCGGTACATAAAATCTTTGGTGCGAAGATCCGTCACCAGCCAAACGATGAAGAGCCCGACGAGATAACCCACGTAGTTCCAACCCGCAAGCCAACCGGCAAGACCTTTGTCCATCGGTGTCTGCGCGATCATTTGGGGAATCATGGGAGTAAAGGAGTAGCGTGCTATACCCATTGCCAGAACAATGGAACAGATCCCCGCAAAAAGAACCGATATTCGCGTTGGTTTAAACACTCTTACCTCTAACTAGCTAGTACCGCGCGCCACGTGCTGCCTCTGGACGTCTAGCGCAGCAGAGAACGCACCCTTGCGGTGAGCTCATTGGCGGTTGTGCTGTGTCGCATTGCATCAACAAGCCGGCCCTGCTGATCGATGACGTAGTAGCGCGACGTATGGTCAAAAACGTAATCGATATCTGGGTCGTCAGAATCAACCGCCTCAAAATAAGCACCGTACTGATCGGCCACGGCCTTGATCTGTGCTTCAGTTCCAGTCAGCCCCATTATACTTTCATGATAGAAAGCTCCGAAGTCGGCGACTTGACGCGCGGAGTCTCGCGCCGGATCGATGGTCACAAGTAGCGGTTGAACATGAAGCAGCTCGGAGACCGATAAGCTGCTCAGGGTTTTCTGGTAGATGCCCATAGAGGCGGGACACACCTCCGGACAGTTGAGAAAGCCAAAGTACAAAAGAACGACCTGCCCGCGAAAATCAGACAGCGCCACGTCGCCGTATTCCCCGGTCAGCGTAAAATCGCCGCCGTAGTTGGCAGGTTTCGCGCTATCTAAGACTCCTCTTTCCGAGCTTACTACGAGCAGCAGCACGAGGGTCAGCACAAAGGCCGCACCGGCACCGATAAGCCAACGTAGAAAGGCCGGGGATAGTTCCAGCTCGCCGGTGTTCTGCGAGTGCATAAGGCTAGTGCCCCATCAGCATGTTGTGGTTCAAGTGATTCATAATCCAAATAGAGCCGATGATCAGAATCGCTACCAGCACAACCACGAACACCGCCGACGTCACGTTCCACATCTGTTCCGACGACGTATTCATATGCAAGAAAAAGATTAGCTGGACAAAAACCTGCCCCACTGCGCAGATTAGCACCACCCCAACCGCAGCCGGTCCTGTGACCGCTCCGCTCATCACAATAGCAAACGGTATTGCGGTGAGCACCAGCGAGAGGAGCAAACCATTAACGTACTCTTTGACACTACCGTGGGCGGCACCGCCCGGTGAATGAGAACTCATTACATGACCCCCATCAGATAAACCACGCTAAACACGCAGATCCAAATAATATCGAGAAAGTGCCAGAACAAACTCAAGCACATTAAGCGGGTGCGATTCCGTAGCGTCAGCCCCCCTTGGCGAAGCTGAAACACTAGGAAAACCATCCAGATCATCCCGGCAAAAACGTGAAGGCCGTGGGTACCGATCAAGCCATAGAAAGCAGACCAAGCGCCGCTACTCCATGCGGCGGCGCCTTCGTGAGTAAAGTGGACGAACTCGTTGACCTCCATAACGAGGAAGCCAAAACCGAGTAACCAAGTTGCCCCTAGCCACTGCAATACACCGCGCATGTTATCGACGTTCGCCGCGAGCATGGCCATACCGAAGGTAAAGCTGCTGAACAACAGCAAGGCCGTTTCTCCGAGCACGTAATCGAGTTCGAACAGCTCGCGCGCATCGGGCGCGCCGTAGTAGTTCTCTCCAATGACCGCGAATACAGCGAACAAGGTTGCAAAAAGGATGCAATCACTGAGGATGTAAACCCAAAAACCGAATACCGTGTCACCGGCATAGTCGTGATGATGCTCTTCCTCGACGTAGCCGGTGTAGCCTTCCGGGATTGGTTCTGCGACGTAGTCCATAGGCGTTTTAGTCGAGATCTGTACCAAGCCAGCGGCTAGATACTGATCGCCAAACCCTCCTCCGCAACGTCTTGATCGACCTCATCGCGCTTGCGTTTCGCTAGCTCGATGTTGGCGTAGTGCTGGGCTTCGAGCGCTTCTATCGTCGCCGTATCAACGTAGTAGCCGTCGTTCTTCTTCCAGTTGTACACGAAGAAGGAAGCGAACATTCCGATCGTACCGATAATCGCGGCCCACCAAACATGCCACACCATCGCCATGCCCATTAGCATCGCAAAGGCCGAAACCACTACGCCAGCCCAGGTGTTACTGGGCATGTGAATGGGCGCGTAGCTATCGGGCTTCCGCCACGCGAGGCCATGCTGCTTCATATCGGCCCAGTGGTCACGATCGCGCACTTGTGGAACTTTCGCGAAATTATAGAAAGGCGGTGGTGAAGATATAGACCATTCGAGCGTGCGTCCGCCCCAAGGATCGCCGGTCAGGTCACGGTTCTTACTCTGATCTCGAATCGAGGCGACTAATTGATAGAGCTGAACGGAAATGCCGAGCAGAATCACGATCGCACCTAAACCCGCGACCAATAGCCAATTGTTCCAAACCGGATTCTCGTAGTAGTTCAAGCGGCGGGTCATACCCATGAAGCCAAGAACATACAGCGGCATGAAGGCAAGGAAGAAACCCACCGTCCACAGTCCGCAGGCCCACTTACCCATGCGCTCATCCAGGGTGAACCCGGTAGCCTTAGGCCACCAGTAGGTGAGCCCCGCAAAGTAGCCGAAGAGCACACCGCCGATAATCACGTTGTGGAAATGCGCGACCAGGAACAAGCTGTTATGGAAGACATAGTTCGCTGCCGGAATCGCGAGCATTACCCCGGTCATTCCGCCGATCGCAAAGGTCAGGAAGAATGCCACCGTCCACCACATCGGTGAGGAGTACTCCACCCGACCTTTGTACATGGTGAACAGCCAGTTAAATAACTTCACGCCGGTGGGTATCGATATGATCATGGTCGCGATACCGAAAAATGCGTTTACGTTCGCGCCGGCGCCCATGGTAAAGAAATGGTGAAGCCATACGACGAAGGAAAACAGCATGATGCAAGCGGTCGCGTACACGAGCGAGTTGTAACCAAACAGGCGTTTTCTAGAGAAGGTTGCGGTGATCTCGGAGAAAATCCCGAACGCCGGCAAGATTAGAATGTAGACCTCGGGATGCCCCCATGCCCAGATGAGATTCACGTACATCATCTGGTTTCCGCCCATGTCTCCGGTGAAGAAGTGCGTACCGATGTATCGGTCTAGGGTTAGCAGGGTGATGCAAACGGTAAGAATCGGGAACGACACTACGATGAGAACGTTTGCGCAGAGAGACGTCCAGGTGAACACAGGCATTTTCATGAGCGTGACGCCGGGGGCGCGCATGCGGATGATGGTCACCACAAAGTTGATGCCCGTCATCAGTGTGCCGATACCGGAGATTTGGAGACTCCATAGCCAGTAATCGACCCCCACCCAAGGACTGTATTCGATTCCCGAAAGCGGCGGATAAGCCAACCAGCCCGTCGCGGCAAACTCACCGAGAAACAGCGAGATGTTTAGCATCAAAGCGGCAGCGACGAATAGCCAGAAGCTGAGTGAGTTTAGGAACGGAAAGGCGACGTCTCGAGCACCAATCTGGAGGGGCACAACGATGTTCATCAGCCCGACGATAAGCGGCATCGCGACAAAGAAAATCATGATCACACCATGCGCGGTGAAGATTTGATCGTAGTGTTCTGGCGGCAGGTACCCCGCCCCACTCTCGCTGGCGACGGCAATCGCCTGGTGCGAGCGCATGAGCATCGCATCAGAGAACCCACGCAGGAGCATGATGATCGAGGTAAAGATGTACATGATCCCGATCTTCTTATGGTCCACCGAGGTGAACCACTCGTCCCACAGGTACTTCCAGCGTCCGTAGTAGGTCAGCGCTCCGAGCAAGCCCAGCGACCCAAGCACCACCACGGAGAACGTCGTGACCAAGATAGGATCATGGTACGGGACCGAGTCGAGGGTCAGCTTTCCGTACAGCCAGTGCGGGTCGGTTACGACCGTGTGATTAGCTGCCGCCATTAAAACCTCCGGTGTAGGATTCGATAATGTCGCTAAACAGTAATGGATTTTCGAGCGTGAAATACATTGGTGCTACGTCGCGAGACTTCTCTGTGAGTTGCGTATAGCGCTCGTCGTCGAGGCTTTGTCCAGAAGCTTTTACTTCAGCGACCCAATCGTTAAAGTCTTCTCGCTCGCTAGCGATGGCTTGAAATTTCATGCCGGAGAAGCCGAAGCCACTGTAATTCGCTGAAAATCCAAGATAAGAACCCCGCTGCGAAGCCATGAGATGCACGCGATTCTCCATGCCGGACATGGCGTAAATCTGCGTTCCGAGATTCGGGATAAAAAAGGAATTCATCACCGTAGCAGAGGTGATCAAAAACTCTACAGGAGTATCAACAGGCATCGCCATTTCATTCACCGTGGCAATGCCGTACTCCGGATAAATGAAAAGCCACTTCCAGTCTAAGGCTACGACCTGCACCACCATGGTCGGCTCGTCCGCCTCAATCGGAACTCGCGGATCAAGGGAGTGTGATGACACATAGGTGATCCAGCCAAGGGTCACGATGATCGCTATAGGAATAGCCCAAACGATCGCTTCTATTTTGTTGGAGTGTTCCCAATTCGGTCGATACTCAGCGTTTTTATTTGAGGCGCGGAACTGGATCGGAAACCACACACCCATCACCATCACTGGGATGACGACGATGAGCATCACCGCCACGGAGAAAATAATGATCTCCATTTGTTCTTGAGCAATTGGCCCCTTGGGATCGAACAGAAGGTAATTACAGCCGGACAGCGACGCACACAGCACTAGCAGCGTGCCAGAGCGGAATAGCCGTGCGATGACGGAGGCGGAGAAAACCGATAAGGAAATCTCAATCATTGCCCAAATCGGCCTGTAATCGGGAGTAGCAGGCTTGGAACCACCAGCCAGAAAACTACCCGGAAACCTGTTCATTCCAAAGGACCACACACTTTAATGTCGTAGTTGCCGAACTGCCGCTTAGCGGCGGTTCCTGTTACAAAGCGCTCGCATTCCGGCTAATAGAATTCGAACGCTCTTATATCTTGGCACTTTTCAAACGGCTCACGGCGACCCAGTACGGGTTGGTAAGCGGCTTGTCTGTGTCTAGGTACTGCGGGAAGCTTTGCTGAGCGAAGCCGCTTAGGCAGCTTTGAGAGCCAGAAAAAGCTTGAGTACCGTTAAAGCTGTAGAAGACAACGACCGTCTAGTCTACGACTCAGCACGCCAGGGCGTTGCCTCGCCAGAACACAATCAGCTTGCGTGTGAACGGAAGGGGGCATCCGTGTTAGCGGAATTCTCCCCTTCGATCAGGGCGTCAAGGCGCTAATATTCACGCGGTGAGCACCGATTGTGTGGACAGGTTTTGTCCAGCTTCCGCGGGCTCACCCTGATTTTTCGCGTGCATATTATAGCGAAGTTAGCCCGCGAATTCCTGGTTTAATCTGTGCTTCAGTTCTGGTTCTGAAACTCATTCGCCAGGATCAGTGGATAGACACACCGTCAGAGCGAGAACCTTGCGGATATCTTCGAGCGTAAGCCCCAGGCTGAGAACGGGACCCAAAGAATGAGTCTAGATTTGCATCATCAATGGAAACTTTCCAGCGAAGTTGGAGAACTTCTGCGCATACATCGCGCTGCGCCTCCGTGAGCTGCGACCCGTCGGGCCAAACTCTAGAGTGAAGCGCGGCCGCAAACAGCTGCAACACGCGCTCCGGGAGTTGCCCGGCAACGCCCTCGAAAGTGACGTTAGCAGGCAGCGAAATCATGAGGCAACTTCTAAAACAGGCGCGCTCACCTGTTTGAGATCCGTCTCTGCAGCTAGAGCTGGCAGCGGATTACGCGATCCGACCGCCTCTTCAATGCTGTTGAAGCCATCTTGTTGGAGCAGCTTCACGAGACCTCTGTTGATTTCACTTATGTTCTGAGGTCCATCGAAGATCATCGTGGTAATCATGTGCAGCAAGTTGGCCCCGGAGGTGATTTTTTCATAGGCATCTTTTGCACTCATAACCCCACCCACGCCAATAATCGTGAGCTTACCCCGGGTTCGTCGATACACGTGTCGCACGACGTCCGTAGAAATACGCTGGAGAGGGAGCCCGCTCATTGCGCCTTTTCCGGCCGGTAGCAAGCCTTTAGTAGTCGGGTACTCTTCCGGTCGGTGCTCCGTGTTGAACTGCGGTTTGGCCAGGTTGGTCAGAACGACACCTTCCATGCCGTGTTCGACGCAGGCATCGACAATGGTATTGATCTCGTCAATTTCCATGTCCGCAGCCAATTTCACGTAGATTGGCTTGTTTGGTGCTAAGGGGCGGATCTTCTCGTTGACCTGATTCAGCAAGGTGTCCAGATTGTGCTGATCAACGAAGGGCTCTCCGTCTTGTGTATTCGGGCAACTAATATTGATCGTGAAGTAGTCACCGATGTCAGCAAAGTGAGTCATCGTTTTCAGGTAATCATCGATCGCGTCTTGCAATACAAAGTCCGGCGTTATGTTGGACTTAGCCGCGTTGATACCGACGCGCAAGCGGCCAAAGTCGGCGTTCGCGAGCCGGGAAGAAATCTTCTCCGCTCCCTGGTTATTCAAGCCATACCAGACCACGATTGATTTTGACTTCACCATTCGAAAGAGCCGCTTACCGGGGTTGCCGGGGCATACCTCTCCAGTAAATGATCCAAGTTCGGCCAAGCCAAACCCTATTGACGGATAAATCTTGGTGAGTTCACCATCTTTGTCGAAACCGGCAGAGAGTCCCACAGGGTTTCGATACTCCACTCCATCCACGGTCGTGTTCAGGCTTTGGTGGCCGTAATCGTAAACCAGCCCAGTGAGGAATCGTGTGATCGGATTCGATCCAAGCACGACACCAATACGCTTCATGCTGTAGTGCGCGTTTTCCGGATCCATAAGGAAGATTGCAGGTCTGGCCGCCCTGTAAAGGGCCCAGAGAATGAAGTTTCTCACCCCGACTATGAAACTCATAGGTCTCTCCTATCTAACGTCAGTGAAGGTTCGGCTGTTACAGCCGCTTCGGTTTTCGCATCCACTTTAGGCACGAGCTTATTGGACAAAACCCCTACATAAAGTAGTGCTAATGAGAATAATTATAATTTATATTCTGTCTTACTTCCAATTCAGCGTGCATGAACACAGGAAAGGCAATCGCCTAATTCTCCGAATCACCTGAATAGTTCACAAATCCTCGACAAACCCGCAAATCAAACGAAAAAAATCAGCAAAAGAGTTTGCACGCACAAACAAAGCGTGTATAAAGTTCGCCTATGCAAACATTGCTAGCAGTCGTGTCACGCAGCAGCAGTCATGCAGGGTTTGGTCGACTTTACAGCGGTTAAAACAACACAGCGGTAAAAACGAGGCCAAAACGGCGTCGGCCAATAGGGCTTTTTACCTATGAGGCTCGATAGAAGAAATTCGAAATAAGAAGTTTGAGATAAGAGCTTCGATCAAAAAAGAGAATTTAATGGAGTCCCAGCGGAGACGATGACCCAATTTATTCTTAAACAGTACGCAGCAGCCAGCGCCGCGCTTAACCCAAGCTGGTGGTCCCGTGAACGCTGGTT
>JBCBZV010000238.1:0-3752 GCA_039815155.1 Pseudomonadota bacterium | reverse complement strand
GTACTTAAAAGGCTCCTGGAAGTTTAGGTAAGTGAGACTGCCTTTCCAGTTTTCTCCTGCGAGCGGCTGCAAATCAGCCAGGGTAACAATCGGCTCGTTGCCAATCACTTTTTCAACGGTACCTGCACACGCGGTCAATAGGAAAACAGGCACTAGCGCGATCAGCAAGAAATAGTGACGCCCGGGAGCACGTTTAGAATGTTTAATCATAGTTAGCTACTCGTGATGAGCTCGATTGCTTTCGAGCAATAGGTTGACGCCGTTAACCATCGCCGCCCAGATGTTCGGCGACATGATCAGCAATCGCAGCCTTTCCTGCATTGGACAGCCCGGAGAAAACGCCCTGGATATCTTCTTGCGGACGGTTTTGGCTCACCTTCCACTTTCCTTTTATTTCCCTAATCTCTAGCTCGACTCCGACAATGCCCCGGATCATCGAGGAGGTAAATTCCGCTGGCGCATCATCCACTTCCCAGGGCTTAGGCTGGGACGACTCGTGCCGATTTGTTATCTCATCTATCTGCGCTCGAAGCCATTCCGGATCCTCTATTACGACCGGCTCTGCCCACACCTGGACAGTTATGTAGTTCCAGGTTGGTACAACCTTTCCGTGTTTTTGCTTTGATGGATACCAATTGGGTGAAACGTAAGCTTCTTCGCCCTGAAACACCGTTAGGCACTCCATGCCCTTCTTGAGCTCGGACCATTGGGGGTTTGCGCGAGCCAGGTGCGCTCGCAGGGTGCCGAGCTTCCCGAGATCTCGGCGGATCGTAAAGGGAATTGAGTTTGCAAAGAGGCGGCCGGCGCCGTCGTTGCACACTAGCAGCCCCAGGGGATGCGCTTCGATCAAATCGTGCTGAACATCCAACCTGTCTTCAACAAAGTGCTTTACTTCATACATCACGCACTCTCCTCGCTAGCGCAAGTGCTCTTTAAACGCTGGCTCAGTCGATCGCTTCCATCGCTTTAGTCGCTTTAGTCGCTTTAGTCGCTTTAGTCGCTTAGCCCCGCCGCTGACCGATAAGCCTCGACTAAATGTCGCTTGTATAACTTACCATTATCAAGCCTTGGCAACTCCTCATTAAAGTCGATTGACCTAGGGACTTTGAGGTGGGACAGCCGTTCGCGGAGCCACTCAATCAATTCGATCGCCAGCGTATCGGTTGCATCAGCCCAGTTCCGAGGCTGGACCACCGCTTTTACTTCCTCCCCAAACTCGTCATTGGGGACTCCAAACACGGCGACGTCGGCGACCTTGTGGTGGGTGATCAAGAGGTTTTCCACCTCTTGCGGATAAATATTGACGCCACCACTAATAATCATAAAGTGCTTCCTATCCGTGAGATATAAGAAGCCTTCTTCATCCAGGTAGCCAACATCACCACAGGTTGCCCAGCCCTGCTTGTTGTACGAGCCGGCCGTCTTCTCCGGCTCGTCGTGATAGCTAAAATTAGCTTGTGTACCGCCAAAGAACACCGTACCGATCTCGCCCGGCGGTAACTCTTTGTCGTCTTCGTCTAGAATGTGTAGCTCGCCGGATACCGCCCTGCCTACAGATCCTCGATGCGTTAGCCACTGCTCGGAATCGATAAGGGTCAACCCAATGCCCTCACTAGAACCGTAGTACTCAACAATAATTGGCCCCCACCATTCAATCATGCGTTCCTTGGTTTCTACCGGGCATGGAGCCGCCGCATGAATCGCGAACTGATGAGAACTGAGATCGAAAGAAGCTTTCACCTCGTCCGGCAGCTTTAGCATGCGTACAAACATGATCGGCACCCACTGGCTGTGCGTGACGCGATGCTCCTCGATCAACTCTAGAGCTCGCGTTTCGACGAACTTTTCCATTATCACGGAGGTGCCACCGAGGCTTTGCACCATCATATTGAAGTGCAACGGCGCGGCGTGATAAAGCGGTGCTGGAGAAAGATAGACAGTCTCGTCGCTGAACCCAAAAGCAAGTCCAATCGACCCCGCTAATGGATGCGGCGCATTAATATCCGGCTCAGGAAGTTCAATTCGCACACCCTTTGGTTGTCCGGTCGTACCTGAGGAGTACAGCATCGGAGCACCGTTTACCGGATTCGCGATTGCATCCGTCTCAAACCCGTCGACGGCCTCCTCCCAGGATTGAAAGCCCTCACGAATGCCATCTAGCATTAGCTTAGATTCTAATTTCTCGGCTTCAGCGGAAGCTGCCATTGCCACATCCGCGACCGCAGCGCTCGCGATAAACATCTTCGCTCCGCAATTGCGAAGTATGTAGGCAGTCTCAACGGCTTTCAGATGGCTGCTAATCGGCGTGTAAATAAGACCCGCCGTCTGCGCCGCCCAGCAGATTGAAAGAAACTCCGGGCGATTTTCGAGCATCAGGGCTAGGTGATCGCCAGGCTGCAAACCGGAAGCGCGAAAGAGATGAGCCGCTTGATTAATCGAATCGGCTAGCTGCCGGTAGCTTACAAACTCACCGGAGTTACCCATAATAATCGCTGGCTTATGCGGATAAGTCTCGGCAGTAAGGCTGGGATGGGGCATCGGCGCGACTCCTGATTCTTTTTGTAATTTGGGCTAATACTACTGAAATACCGGCCTCTGAGGTAACCTTGAACTCCTGTTACCAGTAGCGCAGTCACCAATACCGTGAGTACCACTAGCCATTCCCCTATCCAGCAAACGACCGCCGCCGCCAACCCTGCGGAATTAAGAGCACAGATTCGAGCGGGTGTTTTCACAGGCAATACGTCCGGCTTGGCACCGGGATTTGTCCAATGCAATCTGGTCATTTTGGAAGAGAAATGGGCTGCGGACTTTCTTCGGTTTTGTCACTCCAACCCTAAACCCTGCCCACTGATCGCATCGAGTCAAAGTTCCGGAGATACGGGCCTCCCCACATTGGGGGATATAGACATAAGGACCGATGTCCCAAGCTATCGTATTTTTAAAGAAGGCCAGCTCATTGATGAGCGCTCGGACATTGTTGATCTTTGGAGCGATGAGTTTGTTGTCTTCGCCCTCGGTTGCTCCTTTTCTTTTGAAGAGGCGTTGCTAGAGGACGGGCTCGACGTGCGGAATGTCACCCTTGGGTGCAATGTGCCTATGTATAACACGCTGATCCCCTGCGAGTCGGCCGGATCGTTTAGCGGAAATATGGTGGTAAGCATGCGGCCATTCAAAGCAGCGCAGGCCATCAGAGCCATACAAATTTGCAGCCGGTTTCCGTCCGTTCATGGCGCGCCTATACATTTTGGTGATCCCTCGGCGATTGGTATTGGGGATCTTTCCACACCCGACTACGGCGACCCGGTGCCTATTGAGGAGGGAGAGATTCCAGTCTTTTGGGCCTGCGGTGTCACCCCACAGGTGGCGCTTGCGGCAGCGGCACCGCCCATCGCTATCACTCACAGCCCGGGCTGTATGCTGGTAACCGACAAACGAAATAGTGAGTTGGCGATCTTCTGATTGCCCTTTGATCGCGAAGCGCGTCGTCGATCGCCAAGGAATAAACGAGTACACGAAGATGCTTTTGAACTGTGATTTAGGCGAAAGTTTTGGCAATTGGCGCCTTGGTCGTGACGAGGAGGTGATGCCGTTCTTGGATCAGGCGAACATCGCCACCGGTTTCCATGCCGGTGATCCTTTGACCATGGAACAAACGCTCGCCCTAGCCGCGCGCCATCAGGTCAGCGTAGGTGCCCATCCGTCCTATCCAGACCTTGTCGGCTTTGGTCGCCGAAGTATGGCCATGTCGG
>JBCBZV010000190.1:0-5767 GCA_039815155.1 Pseudomonadota bacterium | reverse complement strand
CTCCGCAATGTTCGATATTTGTGGGTGATCACTATTGCTGAGCGCCGCCGGGAGTTCGTGTCCGCTGGGGGTAGTGCCCTGGGCCACGTAGTTACCGCCTTCCATGCTGACGTTGAAGGTAGCAACTCGAATAGCTGCGTCTGCAGAAGCGGGAACGGGACTCATAAATAGGTAGAGAAACAGTGCGTTGATTTGCCAAAAGGCCAACGTTCGACGATCGAAGGTACGGATATGAGAGAGCATGCTGACCGTAGAGAGCGGATTAGAGACATCTGTAGACTGTAGCACCCAAAGCTAGGCCGCTGGTACGCTGTTCCTTCGGCTTCTAAGGCTGGCGCGTGTTTTTGAGAACAAATTGGAGTGAATTATCTATGACTAGCTCGGTATCCATTGGTGGGAAATTTTTGCTGGCAATAGCGGCGCTGTTCGGTGCTTTGTTTACGACTATCGGTGTGACCTGGTTGGTGCTACCGGTGGTCGCGTCCGGCGCGCTAGGGGCATCACTCCTCAGCGGTACCGGGCTCGCCACGCAGATCGGCGATAGCGCATCGTTTTTTTTGGGAGCTGGGATGTTCATGCTGTATGGAGTCGTCAAACGCTCAAGTGCGTTCCTTATGGCTGGTGCGCTATTGATTGGTATGGTGGCGCCTGGTCGTATTATCGCCTGGCAGGTTCACGAAGCGGACCTGACTCCTGAGCCCATTGTGATAGAAGTGTTGGTTTTTCTATTAGTCGCCGCCGCTGCCTACGCAGTACGAAAGCGCTAGGACAAGGCTCGACTGCCGCTAGTGAACTTTCTTGCCCATGCTTTGCTTTCAGAGCCTTTCGTCCACAGTTTGGTAGGAAACCTGGCGGGTGACTTCGTAAAGGGGCCGCTGGTGCCGTCGGTGCTACATCCACGGGTGATCGACGGTGTTCGACGTCATCGACGCATCGATGCACTTTCGGATACACACGAGGGCTACAGCACGCTTCGGGCGATCTTTCCGCCGGGGAGGAGACGCTACGCGGGCCCCGTTCTGGATGTCATTCTCGACTACTATCTTTGGCGGAACTGGAGTCAATGCAGCACTTGGGACCGGAACAACTTCGTCGAAGACGTCTACAACGCGCTAGAACACTGTGTCGATTTGATGCCACCCTTATTTCGGCAAGCGTTTCCAAGGCTGCGCGACGCTGACTGGCTTCGCGCAGCCACAAGCTTAGCGGGGCTAGAGCGTTCCCTGACTCGTATGGGCGCGCGCCTGCGCCGACCCGTTCGACTTCAGGATGACCTGCCTGCGCTGCTTGATGAACCGCTGCTTGAGCGTGAAATGCTGCGTACTTTCCTCGCCATACAGCTCCAAATAGAAGATGCGAAAGGCCCGTAACATGGACAGGCCTGCTTATTGGAAGGGTGGGTCTTCCGCACAGGCGAGTCACTAGCTCAACTAGCTTGTGCGATCACCGGGGGCACAGTAAAACGGAGTTTAAGACACATGATGATCACGGCCGAGTTGAGTTTGTATCCACTGCAGAACGATTATATTGAAGTGATTCAGACCTTTATTGAAAAACTCAATGAGAGAGAAGGACTGAGCGTGCGCACAAACGCCATGAGCACGCAGCTTCTCGGTGAGGCGCCAGCGGTATTCGATGAGGTCCAGGAACTGCTTGAGCAAAGCGCGCTACGTTTCGGTGACCAAGTTCTGTTCTGCAAATTTATCCCGAAACCGCTGGCGATCGACGCGGGCTAGCCACTTAAGCCGATAGAATTTCGGATTATCGACCGGCGACGAGTCTTTGTTAGAAGACAGTCGCGTACAATCCGCGCCATGCAAGATCGATTGACTCATGTCCGTCGCGGTATTCGCGACACGCTGCCCTTGTACGTGCCGGTACTACCGTTTGCCCTAGTCTTCGGCATTGTCGTCAACCAGTCGGGCCTGCCCCAACTGCTGGGTTGGAGTACCTCACCGATCATTTTTGGCGGTGCGGCACAAATGACGCTTCTTACTTTACTGGGTGAAGGGGCGTCGCTTGCAGCCGCGGTCAGCGCTACGCTTATTGTCGGGGCCCGGCATTTGCTCTATTCGGTCACGCTGGCACCGCGTTTTCGCGGGCAGCCGAGATGGTTCCGCTGGCTCGGCTCCTATGTGCTTATCGACCAGGTCTTCGCCTTGTCCGTACTGCGTAAAGAACTCGATGCGGATGCGTTTCGGGCCTACTATCTCGCCGCAGGCTTTTCCTTCTGGTTTCTTTGGCTCCTGTCGACCATGGCGGGTATTTTTATTGGGCCGCTCGTTCCCGAATCCTGGGGTCTCGCCTTTGCCGCTCCCGTACTGTTTGTTGGCCTTATGGTCGCCACTATTGATCGCTGGGAAAAAGTCGCAGCGGCGATGATCGCGGCGCTGATTACCGGACTGCTGGCGGGCTTGCCCAACAAAACTGGCTTGCTAGTCGGGGCGCTACTAGGCGTTGCTTTCGGAGTATTGCTCGAACAAAAGGCGCGGCGCAGATGATGGCTTTCATGGCGATTGTGCTCGCCGGAATAGGAACTTATGTAAGTCGCTCCTTGTTTATCGTCCTGCTGGCAGAGCGACAGTTTCCACCGCTTGCACTTCAGGCCCTTGAGTACGTGGCTCCCTGCGTAATGGCGGCGCTCATTGTGTCAATGCTCACCACCGCCGATGGTCAGGTCGCGATAGGACCTCCGGAACTCGTGGGGATTCTGGCGGCCGCAGTGGTCGTTGCCCGGACGCGCAATCACTTCTACGGCCTGGTTGCGGCGATGTCTCTCTTCTGGATTCTGCGCGCTATGTCGTACTCTTAGCGGTTTAGAACGGGCCGAGCGCTTGCGCGTTGGTCCCCCAAAATCCACCGAACACTTGCTCGCCCAGCACAAAGAACACCGCGTCTTCGTCGAGCACGCTTCTAGGGCGGGGGTTGAAGGCATCCGACTCGGCTATTTGCAATATTCCGCGACGCAATAGGGTCGCGGTCGGTGGGTTCGAGAGACCGGCTATTTCGAACATGTGCAGCTGTTCTTCTTGCATGTACTGCCCTTCTTCTCCCTCGAAGGCGACCGAGAGGGGCACGGCTAAGCGATCTACCCCATTTGTACCTGCTAGGTAGGTAAAGGCGCGTCGGTCGTAGCGGGCCTCACTCCAGGCCCAGGCGCTGCCCTCGCCAAGCGTAAGCACACCCTGACTTTTTGGATTACTTGGATCGCCCACGTTGAACAGCTCCAGCTTGGTCGTGCCTTCGGCGTCTGCTCCAAGGCCAAGCAGCAATGCGTCGCTTACCGGGTGAAGCAGGTCAGAGAATCCGGGTATCTCCAGCTCGCCTAGAATCTTTGGGCGGCTAGCGTCACCCAGATCAATGACGTAAAGAGGATCAATTTGTTCGAAGGTGACTAGGTAGGCCCGATCGCCGACAAAGCGCACCCCAAAGAGGTCCTCGTTAGGTTTACCAATCGGTGTGTCATCTTCGTTCTCTGGCAGCCGGGCCAGCTGTTCGAGCGCGAACTCGCTGTCGTTCGGCCTCAGCGTGTATAGAAAATGATCCAGCCTATCTTCTTCATTTCTGTTCCAGCGCGTGGTGACTAGACGCAGCACATCGTTTCGTTCGCTCATGCGAAAGTCCGCTTGAGAGCGTCCGAGCAGGGAGCCTTCTATGCGGGCCGAACCACGGTAGGTAAACTCAGAACCTAGATCGAAGCGGTGGACAATGCTCTCCGGTAGATTCGGCTCATCGTAGACGCTCTGGGCGAGATAGACGGCGTTCGGCGATACGTATACACCGTCTGAAGGCTCGCCGTAGCACTGCGCATCCACGACCGCGCGCAGCTCTAAGTCGATAAGCAGAAGGCTTGTCATGACCGGGTAGCCGGGAGAACTCGGGGCCAGCGGATGCGTTGGGTCGACCACCAGACAATCCTGTTCAGTGATGGTGCTAGCGGCGTGTTCACCGTTTATACGTACTTGCGGGAGTAAATCGCTCTCTTGCAAGCTTTCGAGAATGGCCTCGTTAGTAGCTTGCGACTCTGGGTCCGCTGTCCCTAGAACAAGCTCGGGTATGTTCGGGTAATGGCGTGTGACTAGAAGCACTCGATTGGCAACTTGGCGGGCCACGACCAACGCGCCTTCGAGAGTAAGCTCCCAGTCCAGAGCAATCGCGTTCGGATCGCCCACATCATGCAGAGTAATTCCAACGCTTTGGTCTTCCCAAGCGGCGAGGCTGGTGAAGTTATCTCCGTGATAGCCCCACCATGCCGTGCTAGTGACAGTAGTCAGCTGGTCACCGTTAACGAACAATCCTTCGACAGTTGCTCCGCCGCTCAGCTCGATGGCACCGAGTTGCTGAGCGGTAGCATCAACGGGATTTGTACTCAGAATCCGCACCTGATTCGGGCCATCCGTTGGCGGTGGCAATAGGGCAAGCGCGTCGATAGCTGGTTCCACTTCAAAACAACAAGCACCGCCGCGCGTTGGGGCAACAAATAAGCGCTGACCGTCGTACTTGACGACATCGAGCTCGTCTACCTGATCCTCTAGCCGATAGGTTGTGGTGAATCCGCCCGCGTCTATTTCTAAGCTGGGTGCGGCCAGCTCCAATCCTGGGGCGGCAATCGATCCGTTATCGTTAGAACTGTCAATTAACGGGGCGATGCTACGCCGGAATCCCGCGACCAGTGAATTATCTTCGCTTATCCCGACGAGAAGCCCTGAGGGAGAAGGGCTTGTAGGTGGCAGCGGCGCTGGAGCGTTAAGACTCGCCGTTCCCGAACCACCGCAAGCATTCAAGATAACAGCAATTAAGCTAGTCATGAGTAGCCTAGGTGCCGTGAGCACTCGACCATCGACAGATGCTGCTACCCGACCGCGCCCAGGAAGACTTGGAGTCTTCAAAGACTTGCATGTCCCCATTATTTTAGCCGCGATTGAGGTCAGATCTGCCGAGCGCGAGAGTCGCGAGTGTACCGGTGCCACAAGGAGTTCCTTCGTTCGCCAACACGTACCTTAAGGAGACGGCAGGGCAACTCTCTTATTCCAATGGTACTCACATCGTCACCACGGAGGTTTACTTGGCGTAGTTCCTTTTTTTAGGCCGCCCTAAGCGAATTAAGGGTCTTAAAGAGCGGCTAGATTTAAGCCCCTATTGCTACCGTTTTTTCCTGATCGTTGAAAGTTATCAATTATCATTCGCATGATATTCTGTTAACTCCGGTCGTCGAAATTGCTCGGTTAGCGAGCGTCTAGGGCGACCGCAACGCTCTATTTTTTCAGGGATAGCTTTAGTCGTGGAATGGCTTTGGGTCGCGAGGCGCTGTGCGCTCGCGGTCGTCGGTGGGTATTTGCTAATTGTGTCGGGTGGCGCTGCTTTTGGTGCGCTAGGTGAGTACGCCCCGTGGCTCAGCGCAACACAGCTGGAGATTTTCGGCTCCGTGGTGAACTACGCGTTGTTCTTTACCTATGCCTGGTGGTCACTTACCGCATCTAAGTTGCGACCTCTTGTCACGACGTTGCTGTTCCTTTGCGGCTTGGCCGTGCTAACGGTTTTCGCTATCGGCGGTGAAATTCTGTAGACGTCTTCAAGCGATGAATCGCCGAGCAGAAGCGGACTTAAAGCGAGCAGAAGCGGACGTAAAGATAGCGGAACGCTTGAATGAACGCCCGATCAATCGTTCCGCTATTTTCTGACTTCTATCCCCCACTTTGGGTTATCGCTCGCCGTTAGGGAGCGCCCGCTGGGCTTGAGCAAATGCCGACGGGGTCCTCCTGCTCGG
>JBCBZV010000221.1:0-4284 GCA_039815155.1 Pseudomonadota bacterium | reverse complement strand
TGAAAGCGTGGCTAACCTCGATCGGCATTAGCGAGGTAGAAGAAGTACTTGTCCAAAATACGATGATGGGCCCAGAAGCAGTGGGACAAACGATCGCCTCACTAGCGGACCGGCTCGGTGCAGCTGCCCAAAGGGTAGAGGGATAGCACTCGCATACCGCAGCAAGAATTGCCTGTCTCTATTAGTCCGTATTTCTCGCTCAGAGTTACGTTGCACAAAAACAAACTCTAGGTAGTTCTGAGGGCGTAAGTCCATTCACAGTTTTGAATATCACGGTAAAGCAGGACAGGCCTCGGTAAACACAAACTTCCGTCATTAGGTCGAACGACGTCGAGGTCGTCTGTGGCAAGTAAAAACCGTGATTAAGCCGTATGCGGGAGGCATAAATGGCGACACTTACCTTGATCTTACTTTTGCTCGGCGCGGTCGCTGTTTATGCAACCACAAGGACACCACCTCCCCCTATTTATCATTTGTTTAATGTACTGTTAGGTGTCATAAAACCGGACTTTCACACTGGACGACCTAGCCCGTGTCCCCGTTTCACAGATCAAATACGCTACCCAGTAGTCCAGCCACCTAAAAGCACTGCAAACCAGCACAGCGAAATCGAAACCCTGGATGATGGCACTGAGTGCATTCACTGGTATGCAGTATCCGATGACATTACTTGGCACTTCGTAACCGCCGGCGATCCCGCCGATCCGGCAGTACTGATGCTGCACGGTCTTCCGGAATCCTGGTGGGCGTTTCACCACCAAATTGCAGAGCTGGCTAAAGACCACTATGTGATCGCCTTGGACTGTAAAGGCTACGGGCAAAGTGATAAGCGACTCGAGCTGGACTATCGCCCTAGCACCATGGCCAAGGAAACCGCCAACCTCTTGGACCAACTCGGTGTCGATCGTTTCAGTATCGTCGCGCACGACCGGGGCGCCATTATTGCTGATCATATGGCAGCCGTTGAGTCGCTCGAAGGTCGAATTGTCCGCTATGTGCGCATGCAGCAATCTTTTAACGAGCCCCACGGGGAGCCTAAGCCCCCGCACGCCATGTTTGCTTCGCGCATGGGCGTCGGCAACTTCCAAAGTAAAAACCTGATGAACACCATATACAACAAAGTTATGGTGTCGAACCTAAGCCATTCCACGCTGAAACGTCTAGACTACGAGTTTAAGTTTGAAGGGGTGGCAGAAGCCGTAAGCCGCTACTTTCAAACTACCAACTTCGATATCGAGATGCAGGAACGACAAGCGGGTCTCTTTAAGGCATTGACCATGCCAGTGCTTATTCTGCAAGGAAAGTATGATACCGGGCAGCACCCGGAAGAGTACGCACGGTCGCACGAGTTCGCAGACGATCTGCGAGTGGAGTTTGTGGAGGGTAATCACTTCAGTCACCTTGAAAATCCCCAGGCAGTGAATTCAGCAATAAGGGCCTTTTTTGCTGAAACAGGGTCGGCTTAGGTGGCAACAACTCAAGACTAGCCTGCTTGCTCTCCCTTCGGGAGAGCCTTCCCTTATTCGTGGGTGTGATCTACTAATGGTCGGTAGCTTGGCCTCGTCTGAGCAAGCACAGCGCAAAACTGACGGGTAAACTCGGTGGCTGCGAAAACCGGCTTACCGAAGCGAAGAAAGTTCGAACAGGGGAGATTCATCGAGTTGTGCGGATACTTCTTCTAGCTGCGGCCATCTAGATTCGACCAGTCGGTAGAAGTGCAAGTGATCCCAGAAGCTCTTGAAGTGAAAATCTAGATACTTGGGAAGAGTGGCGTCAAGAAGCTCGAACCGTTCTTCACACCAATCCAGGGAACGATTTATAACCATCTTGGATTTATCGAAAAACGCGCTGTTATCGAGCCTATGTCCGAGTCTGCTCGCAACTATGAGTCGGACTTCTGCCGCCATCGCAGCGTTGAGGACGGCTCTCATATTCAGTATTTCCGTAGAATGCGAGTTTACGCAAAAGTCATCGCCGGGATTGAGTCTAGTAACCAGTTTGCGAGCTATCTCGTCAGAGTCGTAAACCACTTCTTTATCAATTAGCGCTATCGGAACGGTCATCGTAGGATGTCTGTTCAAGGTCTCGTGGTCGCTTCGGGACACATCGCCGACGTCTTCGAGTTGGTACGCAACGTGAAGATGATCCAGCAAAAGGCGAACTTTTCGAGTGAAGTGAGACCTGGGAGTTCCCAGCAGCGTAATGACCATTTCTGAATCAATCAGTGACGATAAAGAACGCTAGTTGCGTAAGTCCTGAGCAATCATAAGGGTGTTGCCATCAGGATCGAAAAACGTTGCCACACTGACCATTCCTTCTTCCGTACCAGTGGCACCATCGAATTTAACCCCTGCACGCTCCAGGGAAGCTCTAGCGGCTGATACATCTTTTACAGCAAACACGGGCACCGTTGATCCCTGTCCGGGTTCTGCAAACTCATTCAAACCTAGTGTCACGCCCGGTACGGCAGTGCTCATCTCGCTCCAACCTCCATCGTCGAGGTGGAAGATCAGCTGAAATCCGAGCTTGTCGCTATACCACTTTGCACTCGCATGGCGGTCTTTTACCGCGACGCTGAGCGTTAATTCATTGTTCAGATCAAGCAAAGACATAGCTTTATCTCAACTCCGGTTAAAACCAAAGTCACTTAGGTATTTACTCATCGGTTGCCAACCAAGTTGCGCCATCGATGCGGCTGGGCAAGTAGCCACCTACTCGTCGGAGAATCTTTTCTTGATTGCCTCGTTCGCCCCTGGGCCAGGACTTGGTACTAGAGAATCTCGGTCAATCGGTGTTCCATCGCGCCACGTCGGAACAAACAGCGGTAGGCCCTCGCCGGTTCCGACGCGACTGAGTTTTACCGGTTTGTTGTCTTCCCCGTAAACCCAGCGATCCCCCCACTGGATAATCGACAGCATTACTGTGGACAGGCCTTCGCCCTTCTCGGTCAAGACGTACTCAAATCTAGTCCCTTTTTCACTAATTGAACGCCGGGCGAGGATTCCGTCGTCTGTCAGCTGCCTAAGCCGGTCCGCCAAAATATTCTTCGCGATGGCTGTTGATCGCCTGAACTCTTCAAAGCGAGTAGCTCCATAAAACGCTTCAAGCACGATCCTCAAGGTCCAAGCGTCCCCAAAAACGTTTAAGGCCGCCGCCACGGAACACGGTTGAGTGTGCTTATTAGTCATCTTAAAGAAATATTACAGATTTGGTTTTCTTTTGCAACGAAATGTGTTTATTTTAGTTTCGTTTTGAAACTAAAGGAGAGCGCAAATGCCAGAGACGATCAGAATTGAAATTGACCGATCCATCCTAAAGATCGGATTAAATCGGGGTGAAAAACGAAACATCATCAATCAGGCAATGATGCGAGAAATATCAACTGCCCTGACCATGCTTTGCGATGATGCCGAACTTAGATGCGGAGTACTTTATTCCAAGAGCGACCAGTTTTGCGCGGGCCTGGACCTTATGGACATGGGGCCAACTTTAATGAACAAGGGGGATCGACAGAACATTATTGACGATGATCAAGTTGATCTCTGGAATTGGGCAAGCGCATCTGGTCGGCAAGGTCGTAGACGGACAAAACCGATAATCACAGCGATCAACGGAAAATGTTTCACCGCTGGAATCGAGCTAGCGCTGTCTTCGGATATCGTTATTGCGGAGCAATCCAGTACATTTTCTCAAGCAGAAGTTACGCGCGGACTTATTCCGCTTGGAGGCGCCATTGAGCGCTACCTTGAGAGAACAAGCTGGGGCAACGCGATGCAGCTTCTGTTAACGGGCGAAGAATTTGCCGCGGAACTCGCGAGGGAGCGTGGCTTGGTGCAAGAGGTCGTACCGGATGGGACTGCTTATTCGCGAGCGATGGACATAGCAGAAACGATTTCAAAGAATGCGCCCTTGGCCATAACCGGAGTCTTAGAAAATGCTTACATCGCGCTCGGAGACTCGGAGGCCAGTGAACTGCTTAGACCCTACGCCGTCCATCACATCGCGCAATCAGAGGATCTAAAGGAAGGGCTGACTTCATTCTTCGAAAAACGCTCGCCTGTTTATACGGGTCGGTAGATTCTCGAGAAAGAACGAGGACGGGAGAGCGAATTCTCGCGCCCAAAATAAAAAAGCTCCGCCAGCATTAACTGACGGAGCTTTTTATTTTGGCGCCTGGCGATGACCTACTCTCACATGGGGAAGCCCCACACTACCATCGGCGATGCACCGTTTCACTGCTGAGTTCGGGATGGGGTCAGGTGGTTCCAGTGCTCTATGGTCGCC
>JBCBZV010000114.1:0-12901 GCA_039815155.1 Pseudomonadota bacterium | reverse complement strand
TTCAGCTCGCGCAGGTGACGCAGAATTCGCAGAGCCTGAAGCGTACTTAGCCCGCCGACCACTGGTGTTCCCGTACCCGGCGCACAGGACGGGTCCAGACAATCGATATCAAAGGTGAGATAGCAGGGGTTTGCTCCAACCACCTCTTTAATCTTGGCGGCTACCTGCTCGGCGCTATGGTCGTGCACCCAATCCGCATCGTAGATCTGATAACCGTGCGAGTCTGGATTATGCGTACGAAGGCCCAATTGAATGGATCGCTGTGGGTCGACGATACCTTCGTTTGCAGCGTGAAAGAACATCGTGCCATGATCAATCCGGCCTTTGTCATCGTCCCAGGTGTCGGAATGCGCATCAAAGTGGATCAAGGAAAGAGCACCGTATTTTTCAGCGTAGGCTTTGATCATCGGGTAGCTAATAAAGTGATCGCCGCCGAGCGCGAGAATGGCAGTGTTTGTTGCGAGTACTCCGCGCGCTTGCTCGGTCAGTTCTTCCGGGATGCCAGCGGGCAGACCGGAATCGAACGTGAAGTCCCCGTAGTCGACTACGTTGATGCGTTCAAAAGGGTCGTAACCCCAGCCATTCACGGCGGTTTCCCACGCCAAATGCGATGACATGGCGCGAACGGCTCGCGGGCCGAGGCGGGTACCTGAGCGATTGGTCGTAGCAAGATCATAAGGAATACCTACTACCGCGACGTCCACATCCTTCAGCTCTCGGGAGTAACGACGCCGCATAAAACTCAGCGCACCACCGTAGGCAGGCTCGACAATCGAGCCCATATTGCTGTTGCGGGTGAAGGCCAGGTCTGTATCAAAGTGCATCTTCTTGTTCCCGTTCAGATCGGCTAGCACGACTGCCAAGCTTTGCTCGATGTCTATTAAGCAATGGTGTCCTTTCCATAGACTCTCGCTCGCATGTAAGCTTCCGTCAATCTCTTAGGTGATTGATCGCGGCAATGCCGCCACAAGAGTTTAGGGGCGCTGCCAGAAAATTGAATGAATCGAAAGACGACCAGAACCAATTGAAAGATGCTTAAACCACTGTTCATCAACAGCGGAATCCTGATTCTAGTAGTGCTCATTCACTATGAGTTTCTTTATCAGTGCTCACGCAGCCTGCCTCGCCTTATGAGTAGGCATCGATGGCGGATTCTTATGGGTGTATTTGGAGCTATCTTCGCCCACCTGCTGGAAATATGGGTGTTCGGCATTGCCTATTACTTTATGGACAGGAGCGAAGAGTGGGGACATTTGGTTGGTGAGTTCGACGGCGAACTTTTGTCTTGCGTTTATTTTTCTTTTACTGCGTTTACGACCCTAGGTATCGGCGACATTACTCCCGTTGGAGACATTCGCTTCCTTGTGGGTCTCGAATCTCTGGCTGGATTTGTACTCATCACATGGACCGCCTCCTTTCTCTACCTAGAGATGACACGGCATTGGGATCATCTAGAAGAATAGAATCATGAGCACGCTTCACATACGCAAAGCATCTGCCGATGATGTCGGCACCATCCTTCAATTTATTACCGAGCTCGCGATCTACGAAAGGGAACCCGACGCCGTATTAGCGACGGAAGAACAACTGCATAGGGAACTGTTTGGAGAGCATCCGAAAGTATTTGCGCTGCTGTGTGAGAAGGAGGAAGCGGGAGAAGCTCGCGAACCGATTGGATTTGCCGTGTTCTTTTTTAACTTTTCCACCTGGCTTGGAAAACATGGCATCTACCTTGAGGATCTATATGTAACTCCCCAGTCCCGAAACTTAGGTGCGGGCAAAGCGCTTCTGAAAGCCGTCGGACAAATTGCTTTGGATAACGACTGTGGTCGCTACGAGTGGAGCGTACTGCGTTGGAATACGCCGTCTATCGAGTTTTACGAAGCCTGCGGCGCCAAACCCCTTGATGAATGGGTCGGTTATCGGATGGATCGCGGGGCGATTGAAGCCTTTGTGCAAGGTTCGTAGCAAAGGGCGCAGCAAGAGGGGCGTCGCAAGGGGCTGAGTAAGAACAGTAGCCAACGGTCTTGCAGTTCTCAGTTAGCACCCGAACCTAGCTTTCAGCAGGCGTTCGCTGGGCATTCACGAGGAAGGGCTCGGTCAAAAGCGCTTTTTCTGCGATGAAGCGATAAATTTAACGCCCCTAGCCCTGCTCCTCGTCCCTATAATGCGTAAATGCCAATCGAGCACGTCATCGAGGATAAGCGCCGCCTGTTCTGGCTGCTCCAATTGGGCGGTTGGGCCAGCTGGGGGGCAACTTTCTATCTAGGCATTTTGGTCTGGGGCGAGCCGCCGGAAAACTACTTCCTCTACGTGCCTTTAATAGCGGCTATTGGCATGTTGATCTCTCTCAGCCTGCGATGGGTTTATAGATTCACCTGGGAGCGTTCCATCGGGATACGCGCCTTCGCGGCCCTTGGGGCGTCTTACTGTGCCGGCGTGGTTTGGATGCTGTGTCGATCGACGATCTTCATGAACTTGTTTCCAAGCGAAAAGGCCAAGCGTGAAGATCTCGAACCCGCCTCGCAGCTTGCCTACTATTTCGAAAGCTCGCTGTCCGCGGTATCGGTCATGCTGGTTTGGAGCGCCATCTACTTCACCATTAAGTACTACCTGCTAAGCCAGGAAGAAAAGCAGCGCTATCTCAAAGCCATCTCGATGGCGCAAGAGGCGCAGCTTAAAATGCTGCGCTACCAGCTCAATCCACATTTTCTGTTCAACACGCTGAATGCGATTTCCACGCTTATCCTGGATGAAAACAAACAGCTCGCCAATAACATGGTCATGAAGCTTTCGAGGTTTTTGCGCTACTCACTCGATAACGATCCTATGCAGCAGGTTACGGTCGCGGAAGAAGTAGAATCCCTAAAGCTGTACCTGGACATTGAAAAAGTGCGCTTTGCGGAGCGTTTAACGCTGCACTTTTCGATAGCACCTGATGCAGAGCGTGCGCTGATGCCATCGCTACTTCTTCAACCCTTGGTTGAAAATTCGATCAAATATGCGGTCTCTCAGTCGATCCACGGCGGATCAATCGCCGTCTCCGCAACGATTGAGTCTGGACGATTGCAGCTTGTAGTCGCGGATGACGGACCGGGGCTAGACCTCCGGCAGGGTCGCATGCCTAAAGGCAGTGGCGTGGGTCTAGTCAACACGCGGGAACGGCTTTCTCAGGTTTACGGTGACAAACAGAGCTTCCGTCTAGGTTCCACAGAACCCCACGGATTAACCATTACCATCCGCCTACCGCTCAGCTATGCGGATAGGGAGGCAGCATGAAACCGCTTAGCGCGATAATCGTAGACGATGAACAATTGGCGCGAAGGGGGTTGTCCGTCCGTCTACAGCACTTGCCAGAAGTCGATGTCATTGCCGAGTGTGCGAACGGTCTTGAGGCACTCAGCGCGGTAGCCGAGCATAACCCAGACCTTCTATTTCTAGATATTCAGATGCCCGGAATGGATGGCTTTGAAGTGATCGAGAAGCTCCAAGGCGACGATATGCCGATGGTTGTCTTCATCACCGCCTACAACGAATACGCAGTCGATGCTTTTAAAGTCCACGCAATTGACTATGTGCTAAAGCCGGTAGAGGACGATCGCTTGCATGAGGCAGTGCAACGAGCAGCCGAGTTCCGCAGTCAAACAACAGAGTCTCAGGGCAAGGAAAAACTTGTAAAGCTCATTATGAGCATGACGGGAGAGTCTGCCGCAGCGATCGAAGCGATGGCTGACCGGGGCGATAAGAGCGATGAGTGGCCCGAGAAGATTACCGTCAAAGACGGCAGTGACATTCAGTTTATCCGAGTCGCCGATATTCAATGGGTAGACGCCGCAGGCGATTACATGTGCATTCATGCTTCGGGTAAAACGCACATTATGCGGATCACCATGAAGCAGCTTGAAGGCATGCTAAACCCTGCTGTCTTTTTGCGCGTCCACCGGTCTACGATAGTAAATCATCGGTGCATCACCGGCGCGCAAACGCTGAACAACGGCGAGTATTTGCTGAACCTCGATACCGGTGCAAAGCTCAAGGTCAGCCGCAGCTACAAAGATCGGATTCGGGATTTTCTGGTTAGCTAGTTCGGAAAAGCGGCGTCATCGACGTTGATTCACTTTATCGCACGGCGAACACGGTTCGCCGCACAAATGAACATGTAGCGTTAATCCCCTGCTAGTTTTTGTACTGAGAGCTTCGGTCCGAAAGGGGCCGAAAGCCCGTGCCAGGGGAAAATAATGAATTTAACTCGCTCAGCCCTGCGCTATCCGGCAGGTGTTGCCGTTGTCTTAGCGGTGATTGCGCTGTTTGGTACTTATAGTCTGCGCGAACTGCCCCTTCAGCTTTTTCCCGATATCGAAAACCCGTCGATAGCGATTCAAACGAACTGGCGCGCGGCGTCGCCCCGAGAGGTGGAATCGGAAATCGTTGAACCGATTGAATCGGTGCTACGGGGTTTGCCGGGTTTACAAAGTATGGCTGCCTACGCGAACGCAGGTAACGCCTATGTAGAACTGACGTTCTCGCTCGAAGCGGATATGCAGCGTTCGCTGATCGAGGTCATTTCTCGAATGAATCGGCTTGATCCACTGCCTCGTGACGCTAGCCAACCGGTGATCACGCTGGGAGGCGGTGATCGGGGCACTCCCGCGCTCACCTTCTTCTTTTTGCAAATGCTGCCCGGCGCCGAAGGTCAAGTTTACGACTACCTACCCTTTGTCGAAGACGTTATCCGACCTGCCATCGAATCCGTGCCTGGGGTGGCCACTGTAGGCGCAAACCAAAATTCCCGCGCGCGAGAAGAAGAGCTGCAAATCGTGTTCGATCCGCTTCGAGCCGCCCAGCTGGGTATCGATATCAGTGCCATCGCGGGACAGCTTGGCCGCGCCAACGATGTCAGTGGCGGCTTTGTTGAAGTTGGTAGACGCCAATATACGCTGAGGTTTTCTGGACGCTACCAGCCCGATGAGCTGCGTGAGTTTGTTTTAGATTGGCGCGACGGAAGGCCGATCCGCTTGGGCGATATCGCAAGCGTCGCCGTTACTCGCGGCGAACAGGTGCTTGCGAATACGCAGAATGGAAATCCGGCACTCTCGGTTCGCGTCGATAAAGAGAGTCATGCGAACGCGCTGCAAACACTCATATCGGTCAAGGAAGTCGTCAACAGGCTGAATGACGGGCCTCTTGCAGACAAGCAGCTGGTCCTGGTCCAGTCCTTCGATGCCTCCGTGTTTATCTATCGGGCGATTGGCCTGGTAAGTTCCAATATCGTATTAGGCGTGCTCCTCGCCGTGGCTGTGCTGTGGTGGTTTATGCGTAGCCTGCGTCCCACACTCATCGTCGCCGCGGCTATTCCAATTTCTTTGTTGGCGACCTTCTTAATGCTGCGACTTACCGGGCGTAGCCTCAATATTATCTCCCTTGCCGGATTAGCCTTTGCGGTTGGCATGGTCCTCGACGCAGCCATCGTGGTTATGGAGAACATTGTGCGACGCAGGGAAAACAATCCGTCGGAGGCTGACGCGGCCTCGGCCGAGGCCGGCGCCACAGAAGTCTGGGGCGCACTACTCGCGTCCACGGCGACGACCGTAGCAATTTTCTTACCCGTAGTGTTCATGCGAGAAGTCGAGGGACAGTTATTTTCAGATCTCGCTATAACGATCTCGATCTCTGTCGTTTTCTCCTTGCTCGTTGCCGTAACCGTGTTGCCGCTGGCAGCTCGTTCCTGGCTAAAGGAGCACAGTAGTAAAGACCGGCTAGCGAGTAGTTGGGAGAAAATGACCGGCAGGATTATGCGCCTCACCGAAGGCAAGCAACGGCGTCGCGTACTTGCCGCGTGTTTGCTCACGGCTCCTCTGGGCGCGAGCTACCTTTTGCTGCCCGAGCTTGACTATCTTCCCCCAGTAAAACGCGACGCGGTGGATGCCTATTTCCGCTTTCCTCCCGGCGCGAGCGAGTCGATGGTGGCGAACGAATACATCAAGGTTATCGATGAGCGCATGGGGCCCTTCATGCGCGGAGAAAGGGAGCCGGCACTCAAGAATTACTACATCCTTACCTGGGGTAGCGGCGGCACGATTGGCGCAAGAGTCCAGGATCAGTCACGAGTTAAGGAATTAGAGGAAGTCATAAACTCAGAGATCCTCAAGGACTTCCCGGATTTTCAGTTTTTTGCGTCCCAGGGGAACCTGTTTGGAGGCTTTGGCGGAGACCGGATGATCTCGATGCACTTACAGGCCAGAGACCGACGGGCGATTGCGCAGGTTGCCGATGTGGGGCGAGCGCGGATAAATGAATTGCTACCCGGCACCGACGTGCGCATTCAACCTGGTGTCGAACAGGCCGAACCTGAGCTTCTTTTAAGCCCTAATGATCGGCGAATCGCCGAGGCCGGTTGGAGTCGCGAGCAGGTCGGGGCGCTAGTCCGCAGCCTCGGGGAGGGACTCTACGTAGGCGAGCACTTTGACGGAGAAAAGCGCATGGACGTGATTCTCCGCGGGGGTGGATGGAGCGCACCGGAGCAGCTGATTAATATGCCCTTGGCAACACCGTCGGGCGATGTGATACCCCTCGGCGAGCTGGTCGACATAGAGCGCACCGTCGGCCCGCAGCAGCTGCGCCGTATCGACGGACGTCGCACAGTCACATTGGAGCTGCGCCCTCCCGAGGATCAATCGCTGGAGTACGTCCTGGGCGTGCTTCAGCAGAAGATCGAGCCGGAACTAAAGACGCTGATGCCCAGCGATAGCAGTGTGCTCTATGGCGGTAGCGCAAATGCGCTTGCCCGCGCCATTCAATCCTTGAGCAGTAACTTTGCCCTAGCACTCATGGTCCTTTTCCTGCTTATTGCCGCACTCTTCCGCTCTCCTCGCGATGCGGCCCTTGTCGTACTTGCAATGCCACTCGCCATGGTCGGTGGTGTTCTTGCGCTGCGCATTCTTAGCTTTTTCACTTTCCAGCCGCTGGACCTGCTGACCATGATGGGCTTCGTTATTTTACTGGGGCTCGTAGTCAATAACGCTATTTTGTTGGTTCACCGAACCCGGCAGGCGGAGCGTGAAGGGATAGAACGTTCAGAAGCGGTACGAGGGGCACTGCTGACAAGGCTAAGACCGATTTTTATGAGCACGCTTACCAGCATCTTCGGCATGCTCCCGCTCCTTATCATGCCAGGAACCGGCTCGGTGATTTACCGAGGTTTGGCGGCGGTGATCGTCGGTGGAATGTGCGTGAGCACCGTCTTTACCTTAATCCTATTGCCCTGTTTTTTGCGCATGGGCCGGTCTTCGCGCAATCATCAACCGTTGCTGATTCTAAGTGCCGACCCGTCTGCATCGGCTATTCAGACTCCAAATACCGGAGGTAACGTATGAGTATTTTTTTCACCGCGCCGCGACCACTGGTAGCGAGCATTCCACAGTTTGCTCTTGTTTTCTTTGCCCTAGCGGCGGTGAGCTTCCTCTCATCACGCGCGCTAGCACAGGGACCCGCGGCCACTGTTATGACTGCTTCCGTTACCCGCGAATCGGCTGCGCCGACAGCGAGACTGCCCGGGACTGTCATAAGCACACGCGATGCGCGTGTGCGCAGCGAGATATCAGGTCGGGTGCTATGGGTGGCGCAGGTTGGCGAAGAAATCGCCGCCGGTGAGCCGCTGGTTCGTCTCGATGATCGTGTTCTCGAATTGGAACAACGGCGCAACCTTGCTCAGATAGCACGACTAGAGGCCGATATAGCAGTTCGCGAACGTCAGCGAGGGCGCCTCGCGCATCTAGCAGAAGAGAACAACATGGCCGAATTCGAACTTGATCAGGTCGAGGCAGATCTAGAAATGCTTCGACAAGACTTGGCCATGGCAAAGGTAGATCGGGAACGTACCGCCTACGATCTAGAGCGCTCGCAGCTTCCCGCGCCGTTCGGAGGGATTGTCGTCGAACGTAGCCTGACCGAAGGCGAGTATGCGAACGCCGGCGAAGTTATCATACGTTTGGTGGACCCTGATGCACTAGAGATCAGCGTGCCGGCGCCGCTTCGGATCGCCCGTTTTAACCGCAGCGGTAGCAATGTCTCCGTAACAAGCGACGGGGTGCAAACCATCGAAGAAATTCGGAGCGTTGTCCCGGTCGGCGACAGCCAATCACGAATGATGGAACTGCGCATAGCCCTCGATCAAACAAACTACCTTATCGGTGAGGCGGTCACTGTGGCCCTTCCCCAAGCGGAACCTGTAGCAATGTTGACGATTCCCAGAGATGCGCTAGTGCTGCGAGATCGTGAACAGTACATCTACGCAGTTGACGACGATTCAAAGGCAAGAAAGGTTCACGTGCAAACCACTGGGGGCCACGGTGAGCGCGTAGCGGTCGAGCCGCTTTCTGGTGAACTCGAACCAGGTGCGACTGTTATCGTGCGCGGCGCCGAAAATCTGCGCGAAGGTCAGGATGTTCGGGTGTTGAGTAGTCCGCTTGCGGTAAGCTGATGTCGGTGTCTTTGTGCGAACATAAGACGAGAACTCTTCACTCAATTGTGAGGCGCGGCGGTCGCTAGTTTACCAGCACCGCAGTTACCTCTTGGCTCCGTATTAACCACGTAAAACTCGCGCTCACTGCTGCAAAGCTGACAAACACCAGCATCGTCCATCGTGCATTTCTGCGCCTCGACAATATCCGACGGAACGGAAAATCTATGAGGCTGCTTGGTGAGGAGCAGCCGTTTCATTACCGGATTCCAAATCGTTGACGCGCCAAGCTCCCCAGAGTTAATGAATCGCATCGGCGAACCGTCGTTGTTCCCTATCCAGACGATAGCCAAAAAGTCTTCTGTGTAGCCAATTGCCCAGTTATCCCTAAGCATGTCCGTAGTCCCAGTTTTTACGGCCACCTCATGACCGCGTATTTCTAATTCGGAGTCGTAGCCAAAGGTCGGTACTCTAGATGCGTCGTCAGAGAGAATGTTGTTGATCAGGTAGGCGACGCCGGAGCTGAATACTCTCCTGCTTGAGCACAACTGATTCTTGAGTGCGCAAAACTTCCGATAGATGGGCTCGCCATGGCGATCGTGAATTTCCAGGATCGGATCGGCCGCTACGTTCACACCGAGATTGGGAAAGGTGCTGAAAGCCTGAGCAAGATCGATCATACGGACCTCACCACTGCCTAAGGTCAGCGCGTAGCGGTACTCACTTTGATTGTTCCAGGTGTTTATTCCCAGCGTTCGAGCTTTTTTAATAAAGTCGGGAACACCGATTTCCACGAGCTGATTCACCGCCGGTATATTGCGTGACGCCGCAAGAGCTTCACGAAGTGTGACGTCACCACGAAACTCAAAGTCCAAGTTCCTGGGGGAGTAGATCCCTTCCTCTGGGATTGAGAGCTCGATTGGTTCGTCACTGAGTAGCGTACTGGCGGTTTTACCCCGCTCAAGCGCCATGGCGTAGGTAAGGGGCTTTATCGACGATCCAGGTTGGCGCAGCCTAACCGCAATGTTCACAGCGCCATCATTCACCTCATCGAAATAGTCCACCCCACCAACCATGCTCAAAATCTCACCGGTCCTGGGATTTGTTACCAAAACGGCCCCATTGCCTACTCGATGGCGAAACATTTCGGCAACTTTTTCTGTGGTCAGACTCTGAAGTTCGTCATGTAATCCCAGATTCAAAGTACTTCTTATTTTCAAACCGCCACGATTCAGCTGCTTTTGTCCAAGGCGCTTTGTGAGGATCTCCTTCACGTAGATCGCAAAGTGCGGTGCCTTGATCGCGACTCGACTCGGCGCAAAGATCAAACGCTCATTAAGAGCGCCAAGCCTTTCTTCGTCGGTGATAAAACCTTCCGCTGCCATCCGGTTTAGCACAAGACGTTTGCGAAAGATGTGCTCCGTTGAGCCGGAGCGGAACGGACTCATTCGCGAGGGAGCCTTAAGAAGACCTGCCAAAAAGGCGGACTCACTCAGATTGAGCTCGCTGGCTGGCTTCGCGAAGTACGATAAGGCAGCTGCCTCAATTCCATAGGACGTCCCACCCCAGGCGACTTGGTTTAAATAAAGCTGAAGAATTTTTTGCTTGCTTAGATGGCGTTCGAGCCGCAGAGCGAGAACGAGTTCGCGGTACTTTCGTAGCAGGCTCTTCTCCGATCCCAGAATACGATTTTTTACCAGCTGCTGGGTGATCGTGGACCCGCCCTCAACAAGCTCTCCTCGCTCGATGTTGTTGCGCATTGCGCGGACGATCCCGGATAGGGAAAACCCCGAATGCTCAAAAAACTCGCGATCCTCGATCGCCAGCACCGCGTTGATCAGGTGATCGGGAACGGCGTCTAGCGCTATCGGAATCCGATCCTCTTCTTCGAAGTATCGGTAGAGGAGTTGCCCATAGCGGTCATAAAGAAGACCCGAGGCGGGAGGGTCTTGGGCAATAATCTCGCCCGCCGAGGGCAGGCTGGCGGAGGCGATAAGGTGCAGTACCGCAATCATTACCGGTATTGCACCGAAAGCGAGCGCTCGCTTTTTGTTCAAGCTCTCAGAACCTAAGGGCGCCCGGCGTGATCGTGACGTCAAACGTCACCGTGCCACTGGCGCCGATCTGGGTCCGTACGACAACACGGCCACGGGCAACGGCACGTCGCCCGCGGGTGCACCCGTCAGTGACGATTCCACGGACGGCGCGGACGTCGACCCCGACAGCAACGGCAATCCGGGCGATAACGGCACGCCAACGCCCGTATCGTTCACCGAAACGCCGGAGATCGGCGTGGCCAAAGCCGTGGTCGGTACGCCCACCAACGACGGCAGCGGCAATTTCTCGCTCCAGTACAGCATTCGTGTCGACAATACCGGTGATGTCGATCTGAACAATCTGCAGGTTACCGACGATTTGGCAACCGTGTTTGCCGGCGCCACGTCGTTCAGCGTGACCGGCATCAGCAGCACGGACTTTGCGGTCAACCCCGGCTTTGATGGCAGCGCCGATCAAAACCTGCTGGCCGGTACCGACACGCTCGCACCGTCGACGACGGGTGAAATCCTCGTGGACGTAACCGTGACGCCGGGTGGCAATCTTGGTCCGTACGACAACACGGCCACCGGCAGTGGCACCTCACCCGGCGGCACGCCGGCCACCGACGTATCGCAGTCCGGTGCCAACGTCGACCCGGACAGCAACGGCGATCCGACCGACAACAATGATCCGACGCCGGTGAGCTTTAACGAAATGCCCGAAGTGGGCGCGGCCAAGGTCCTCAGCGCCGGCCCGACCAGCAACGGCGACGGCACATTCTCGCTGACCTACACCATTCGGATTGAGAACACCGGCGACGTCGATCTGAGCAGTCTGCAGGTGGTCGAGGATTTCGACACCACGTTTGCGACCGCCACTTCCTACACCGTGGGCGCCGTAGCCAGCACGGACTTCGCGGTTAATGGCGGTTTCAACGGCAGCGGCGACACCAACGTGCTCGCCGGCACCGACACGCTCACCGTCGGCAGCAGCGGCACGGTCGACATTCCGGTCACCGTGACACCGGGTGCCGACCTTGGACCGTACGAAAACGTGGCGCAGGCGGGCGGCACGTCGCCGGCCGGCACGCCGGTCACCGACATTACGACGGATGGCACGGACGTCGATCCGGACAGCAACGGCAATCCGGGTGACAACCAGGATCCGACGCCGGTCACGTTTGTTGAATCGCCCGAAATCGGTATTGCCAAAATCGTGGTCGGTACGCCGACCAACAACAGCGGCATTTACACCGTGGTCTACGACCTGCTGGTGGAGAACACCGGCGACGTCGATCTGAACAACCTGCAGGTTAGCGATGATCTGAGCGTCACGTTCGGCGGCGCGACGAGCTTTACGGTTATCAGTCGCACCAGCGCGGACTTCGCGACCAACGCTGCCTACGATGGCACGACTGTGACCGATCTGCTGCTGGGCACCGACACACTCGCCGCGGGCGCATCGGGCACCATTCAGCTCACCGTGCAGGTGACGCCGGGTGCGCTGCTTGGGCCTTACAACAACACGGCCAACGCCAGCGGCGACTCGCCGGGCGGCACGTCGGTCATGGACGTCTCGACCGACGGCAACGATGTCGATCCGGGCAACGACGGTCCCGGTAACGACAGTGTGCCAACGCCGATTACCTTTGCCGAGATGCCGCAGATTGGTGTGGCCAAAGCGGTGAGCGCCGGCCCGGTCAACAACGCCGACGGCACCACGAGCGTGACCTACACGCTGACCGTCGAGAACACCGGCGACGTACCGCTGCAAGGCGTGCAGGTAAGCGACGATCTGGCCACTACGTTCGGCGCGGTGACCTTCACAGTGGCGGGCACCTCGTCGTCGGGGCTGAGCCTGAATCCGTCGTTTGATGGCGATGGCGACACCAGCCTCTTGACCGGTGCCGACGTGCTGGGCGTGGGGGAACGCCAGACCATCGATATCGAGGTGGTGATTACGCCTGCCGGCAATCTCGGTCCGTTCAACAACACGGCGCAGGCCAGCGGACAGTCCACCGCGGGCACGCCAACCACGGACGACTCGGTCGACGGTTCTGACGTCGATCCGACCGCGGACGACGACCCGACCAACGACACCTCGCCAACGCCGCTGGCGCTGACCGAGATGCCGCAAATTGGTATCGCAAAAACCGTCTCGACACCGCCCGCGGCCAACGGCGACGGCAGCTTTACGCTGACCTACACCCTGACGGTCGAAAACCTCGGCGACGTCGAACTGCAAACCGTGCAGGTCACCGACGCGCTGGCCACAACGTTCGCCGGCGCGGATGCGTTTGGCGGCATCGCGCTCAGTAGCGGCGACTTCGCCGTCAACGGTGGCTACAACGGCGACACCGACACCAATCTGTTGACCGGTCTGGATACGCTCGCCGTTGGCGCGCAG
>JBCBZV010000022.1:0-40671 GCA_039815155.1 Pseudomonadota bacterium | reverse complement strand
GATGCTGCGAAGATTACCTAGATTCGCATCCTGCATAGCAATCAAGGTTCCCGCCGCATTGGGCCATCCGTCTAAAAGGGGACTAAGACTCCCAAGGCTGACCACAGGGCCGAAACGGGTCAGGTAAAAAGTGTGTTCCAGCGAAGCGACATCGCCATTTTCATCGAGTATCTCAATCGAAACCGTAACGGGTTCCATCGCTTCCGTCTGACCGTCATACACGTAGGAAAAAATGTCATCTTCCGCAAGCGTTAGTTCGTGAAACGTGAAACGACTGCCGGTTGCGACTGTATGACTCCAAGCAACATCCTTATTGAAGCCGAGGACGACCAGGGGCAAACCGTGAAGTGCGGCGCCCATAACGTCGTATTCACCAGGTATGGTGAGATGAGACATATAAAACCTATCCGGACCCTGCCACGGGAAATGAGGGTTACCGAAGAGCAAACCGCTATTGCCCTGGTGTGAATCGCGGCCTATACCGTATGCGTTACTGCCCATCATTTCGTGGGCTGGTAGATTGAGCTCTCTTCTAGCTTCCGCGCTAGTCAGTGCTACTAGCTCAGCGACTGCTCCTTCATAGTCCAGCACCGATGGCGTTGCAGCGCTAGTTTCGGGTGGTTGGGCTGCAGTTATAAAGTCTGCAAGCGGTACCGAACTGGCGGTGAGTATTCGCTTGTGCAAAAGCTGCCCAAGATCTATCAGATCTACCTCTCTCACCCACTCAGCACCTCTACATCCTTCATCTCCTTCTGCCAAATTATCTGCGCCAGTATCACGCAGATAACGGTTGAGGCCAGCGACGTAACCTTCACCCAACTCCCGTATAAAATCTGGCATGGCTTCTACAAAAATAGTCTGGATGAAAGCTTCACTGTTTGTGAGTTTCATCACTAGATCCAGATTTTGATCTCCTTGCTCTGCCAGGTATCGAGCCGACTCTCCGTTCGAACGCACGATTTCCTTCATCACCACACAGTAGTTGTGCTGAGCGAACGCGTAAGCGTATCCGTAACCAAGGCTTGACCAATCGTCAGCAGTAACATGTGGGATGCCAAACTCCGTCCAGACTATTTCCGCACTCAGCGCAAAAGTCGGTTCTGGTGGTGGAAGTGGCTCGGGAGCTGGGGGTGACAGAAGTCTGTTTGAATCACTGCAGCCCAAGATGAGGGGCATAAATAGGGCCAGTAAGTAGACGCACTTTGTCACAATGAGTTCCTTTATTATTTGTATATGCGGACCGGCGCAGAAGTCCAGAGGGGACTTCCTCACCTGCTGTGACATTTATAGGAATGAGCTAGCTAGGTCAATGTTTACTTTGACTCGTTGGAGAACGCTCCGGAACGAGCACATTTACCAGCCTGGACGCGTTTGACTATCAGCTAGTTCCAAAGAGTTAGCGTACGCGCTCGTCAAGGTGTCGCTCGATCTCTTGGCGCAACGCCGACCGGAAAGGAGCCGCCAATAGGCTGAGTTCTACTCGGACCGTAACGTTTTTTTCGTCTAGGGTGAGTCTACCCCTTATCCCCGAACCTTTAACGTTCACACAGTTATTCTCCCAGGTCGCTCTCGCTCCATATTCTTGCTCGAGATGCGTTGCCAACTTTTGAGCCGCCTCTCTTAGCTCGTCCATTTCCATCGAGTGAGTTCTATGTACTTCAAAGCGCGCCATATCTTGCTACCGATTCACTTTCTGCTTCCGACCATGATCCATCAGTTAAAAGGTAAGGACATCCACGTTTCTAGCTGGCCCCACTATTTGAGCTCCGCCATCAATTGGAAAAGTTCCGCTACGTTTGGTGGGCTTGTGTCCCCGCTGTATTCCCGATAGAGCGTACTCACGTTTACGGCGATTCGCTCTCCATCAATCCAGGAGGAGAAGTCGCTTACCGCTATATCATGAGCAGCCTCCCTTACGCCCATCCCAGCGTCGTAGCGCTCGCGCGCTTCCTGGTCGATGTAGCGCAGATAGTCCTGCACTCTCCGAACCCCAGGAATATCCGTGATGGGTCCATGACCCGGGACTATCACCTCAGGTTCAAGTTCTATGATTTTGTCGCAAGCCCTGAGCCAGTTTTCTACCGGCCCTGCCCACATAAGCGGCGTACCGTCGATGAACAAAATATCACCGGTAAATATCGTTTTGTCCTGCGGGACATGGACCAGAATGTCTCCCTGCGTGTGTGCAGGGCCAACTTCAATTAAATCAACGTTCTTATCACCCACCGTGACTTGGTGTTGGCCCGAAAACGTTTTGGTTGGCAAACGTTCCGCTACGTCTCGAAAATTAAAGTTTCCAAAGATGGAAAGCAGATAGCTACCTAGATCTCCAAGCTCTGGGGCGGCCTCCATCAACTCCGCGAGCACCTGGGCGGGGAGTTCTTCCATTTCCATTCGGCTTTTCTCGGAAGCGATAATCTCCGCGTTGCAGCAAAGACCGTTCCCATGACAGTGATCGCCGTTCGCATGGGTGTTAACCAGTACGTTGATATCGTCGCCTTGGAGTCCAGTCGCTTCGTGCATAGCAGCTAACATCGTGCGTGTAAGCGGTGCATCGAAAAGCGTGTCGACTAGCAGCGACTGGTCTCCATCAACGACGAGACCTGCGTTGGACCAGCCCCAGCCGCCGTCCGGTTGCAAGTAGGCATAGATGCCGTTGCCGACATCATGAAGACCCTTTTGATAAGTCCAGCTTTTACTCATCGCAAACTCCCGTCGAGCGTTAGTATTCTTATAGTGAGAGTGTAGCAATTGATTCGTTGAGGCTGTGGTAAAAGCGCCTGACGTTAGCCACAGCTTGCTATCCTAGGCTGCTTTGCAGATGAGTTGGCCTAATGGAAAGCGAGGTTTGTAGTTCTCATGCGTTCCTGATGGTTCTCTGTCGGCCATATGAAAAGAGTCGTTTTCGAATGAAGTTAAGAAGAGTCCTTTTTCAGAATCAATACCGGATACAAGCGCTGGTAACAGGGACTTGGCGGTCCCTAGACCAGCTGGACGATCTGTCCGATTTCTCTCAGCAAAACGGGGTGGAGAGTGATCTGGCGAGCGACCTACTAGCGGTTCTACAACTCAGCGCCGACGAGCAAGATGACTTGCTTTCGCGCCTAATCAGTGTGGAGGGCGGATCGATGTCTTCCCCGGATGCGGGGGAAACGTTCGTATGCCTTCCGTTTTCGCCCGCGTCGTTCCGTGACTTTATGCTCTATGAGCAGCACGTAATTGATTCCACCCGCGGTTACGTCAAGCGGTTTATGCCAGGTATGTACAAAGTGACGAGCGTCGTGGAGCGCGTTACCGGTAAGCCCTTCAGGAAGTTTAGGCCCGCACCTCTTTGGTATCGCCAGCCCATCTACTATTTGAGCAATCACCTGAATTTCGCCGTTTCTGGAGCCGACGTTGCTTGGCCCAAATATACTGCGGCCTTGGACTACGAGCTCGAGCTTGGGGCGGTACTCGCGCGTCCGCTTTACAACGCCAGTGCTGAAGAAGCTGAAGCGGCCGTTGGTGGATTTTTCGTCTTGAATGACTTTAGCGCTCGAGACGTTCAAAAAGACGAAATGGAAAGTGGCTTTGGCCCACAAAAAGCTAAGCACTTCTGCTCCACCATGTCGGCTACGGTAATCAGCGCCGATAAGGTTTGGCCTATCTTCGATGATCTCGTTGGAAGCGTGGCTATAAACGACGTCGAAGTATCGACCTGCACCGCAGCCGGTGCACAATACAGTCTTTGTGAAGCAATCGCGTTTGCATCAAAGGGTGAGCAGCTTCATCCCGGCGAGGTATTCGGCACGGGAACGCTCCCCGGTGGGTCTGGCATGGAATCGGGCCATTGGCTAAACGATGGCGATAAGCTTCGGCTTTCCATCGACGAGATTGGGGTTGTCGAAAATACTGTTACGACTGCGAACTAGTGGCGAGCGATCACAAGCGCGAGATCTCCGTCGCTCAGTAATAGATCAATTTCCGGTGCAAGCCGGGGCGACGCTCTGTTGGAGCCTTCTAGCCTAAGAATCCCTATTGCCGTTTCTCCGCGGTCTGCGCATGATTCGATCAAACAACCGAAGGTGATCTTATCGCTACTCGGTTGAATCTTTCTTGCATAGATTTCGTAATGGCCATAGTCGAGGATTTCT
The DNA here is from genome assembly GCA_039815155.1 of Pseudomonadota bacterium. Lineage (GTDB taxonomy): Bacteria > Pseudomonadota > Gammaproteobacteria > Pseudomonadales > Halieaceae > Congregibacter. Next base: position 36,538 of record JBCBZV010000022.1, on the reverse strand, counting down.
CTATACAACTCCTCCAGACGGTGATCGATACAGACCTGCGCGATAAAACCGGATACGTACTCATCGCCGACGATGATATCCCCAGCCAGTCGCTCCTGTCGGAGGATATTTCTGTTGCTTGGGTCTCGTACCTCAGCAACCAAGCTTGCCTGCGCTAATCTGTCGCTCCAATGGGCATCGTCTCGGAATGCCCGAAGCATGACCAGGACCAGAGTTACCCGCGCATCCAGTTCCGGATCATCGATGTCTAAATCTTCGGCGAGTAGAATAATAGTGTCGTAGGGCTCTTCTTTTTCAAGCAGGGCACCGAGCACCTCCCAGTTGGTAAAGTCCATCTTATGATGGTTAACCCTCAAGTGCTCCGACGCTGCTAGGCGAGAGATGTCCTCGCTGTTTGCGACAATATCGATTTCAACACTGGTCTGCGTATATTGCTCCGAGTAGTCTGAAAACTGCTCTAAGATGATTGGTAGTCGCCGGTTACTTCCCAGTACTAAAACCCGGTAGCCAGATTCCATCGGGCTCACTTCGACAGCGCATAGCTCACCACTGGACTGATGAGCCGATGGTGTTGTTCTGGGCTTAAGTTCACTCCTGTCCCCTAGGATGAGGAGTTGATCACCCTCATCCAGCGCTTCCCAGCCGTTCGGGTCGAAGTGATAGCCCTGTTGATTTACCGAGCCGACGATCATTCCTCCACTGGTTCTCGCATACAGGAATGCGGGTCTTCTTTCTGCTGCTAAGGCTCTCGCCTCGTCCCACAGCCGCTTAAATTCTGTACTTGGCGACAAAAGAAACAGTTCTTTGCCGCGAAAGGAGAAAAGCTCATCATAAATCCCACTCAGGAAGGGCTGAATCGCGCACTGGACCAAGACCCGACTGACAACCTGATCCGGGTTGACCGCGGTCATGTCGTTGACCGAATTGAATCGGTTAGGAACCGGTAGAAAGCTTCGTTGTCCGCGTTTTTGAAGTTGCTCTTCGTAGTAGCCAACCCAGGTATCCTGCCGCGGGTCGAGTTGAAGGGCGTAGAACGCATGACTACGAAAGCGCTCGGAAGCGAACTCCACTACCGTAGTAAAACGCTGCTTGTCATCTACGGGACGGGCGTGAGCCCGCTCGACCGAGTAAAGGGTGCGAATCTGCGCAACATCGACCGCACGATCGGCCACATCGGTCGGTCCTGTAAGCAGCACAAAACGACTGGCTTCCCGAGTAGAAACGCGATTCAAGTCATGCTCCACACCGGAATTACCTTGCCGATAGACCACATTGCCGCGCGCGAGCCGAGCTGCGCGAGCCCCTTCTGAATTCTCGATCGGATCGAATACCCTTCGCTCCAACTGTTTTTCCGCATCGTCTTTTTCGATCGGACCAAGAATCGCGATTTCATGATGGGCACTGGCGTGCAATAGGTCGGCCACGAGCGTGAAAATCCTCGAGTTCCATCCAACGATGACGATGTGGTCCTTAAACGCGACAGGGGCTCCTCCTTCTCGCAAATGCTTTAGCCCCGAGGTGATAAGGCTGGTTAGGATGCCCACCAGACCGGCCATGAAGGTAATCATGCCGAGAATGGTAAACAGCGTGCCCAGCGTTGCTGTTATCGCGCCGTCGTCGTCACCTAAATAGCCTGGGTCCGTAATATGCAGGAAGGTCCACCAGATCGACTGGGCAAGGCCCGAACCTGCTCCGGTGAGATAAACAACGACGCCACCGGCAACGGAGATGGCAATAATGATGACCAGTAGGCCTATCAGGAGTATGAGATGTGGCCGGCCTTTCTCGAGACGGTAACGCCAGTGCTTGAACATAGGATCGTGTTCGCTGAGTATTTTTTTCCTAAGAATACCTTTTGCGTTTGGATGACAGAAGAGTGTCTAAACCCATGTCACTTCCGCTACTCATCGAATATTATTCGGACTAACGCCCTCCCGCTATCGGGTACCACGCAACTCGCGGCAACGATTGGGTGCACTGATGCGCCCGTGCACGCGCTGTCTTACATGGATGTAAACATATGCTCATTGGAACTCTTTTGGTTGCTTCGCTGTTAGTTGTCGGGCTTTGGTGGATGTCTAGACGTCCAGGCCAACAAAAGGAGCGATCATCGGAAGCCACTGACAGCAAGCAGTATTCTGCTGGGCAAGCCGCTGGCGGCAAAAGAAGAAGTGGGGCCTTACCGAATGTAGAAAAAGCCGGTGCTGCAGTCAGTCTGCTAGACGATGGATCTGACGCACCGGCGGCTCCACTCCCGGAAGCGCTGCGAGATTTACAACTTCTTAGCTTGGAACATATTGAGGCTGCGGCGCGAGATCAGATTGACGCCTTATGCGGGCTCATGGCCGAACCCCATCCTATTCAGACAAAACTTGCCGGTGGGCTAGATTCTCCAGAGGAGTTGATGGAGGCCGTTGTTACGGATGCGGGGCTAACAGCCTCCGTATTGCGCACAGTAAACTCCGCAGCCTTTGCGCTGGCTTCGCCAATCACTAGCGTACAGCACGCGGTTACTTACCTTGGCGTGGCCGTGGTAAAGGGCATCGTCGCGCAAGCCGCCATGGCAGAGCGTGCAGGGGAAGGAACTGAAGCACAGCAAGCGGCTCTAGCACGGATCTGGAAGTCCGCTTGTGCCGCCAGCGCTGTTGCTCTAGCGCTCGCCCAGGAGTTTGGTGTACAGCGGCCTTCGGTCTTAGCGACCAAAGCCCTGTTTGCAAACCTGGGTGATGTGGTCACCGCAATGCACATAGACGATGCCACAGATTGGTATGCGGCGAATACGCCGCTCTTAAACCGAGTGGTTGAACAGCAGCGGAGCTATGGTGCCAATTCTGCTGTACTCGGCATGAGGCTCGCCAATGCCTGGGGGCTCCCGCAGGATATTGCCGAGTCAATCGGTACGAGCCTCTTGGTAATGGCAGTGCCGCCAACGGCGCATCCACTAGTCGGCGATGCTCTGAGGGACCATGTACTCGTCTACCTGGCTGGCAGGTTAGGGGACCGAGTGGCCTACCAGGGTCTCGACGATATTAGCGAGTTTTCGTTGTTCGAATCATGCGATACCGATATGTATTATGTTGCCGACTATTTAAAAAGGCCGGGGCTGGAGCGCAACTCCGCTATCTTTAGTGACGCCTCGTTTAACCGTAAGGTCAATCGTCAGCTTGCCACGTTAACCTAGATAAATAGTAAAAGAAGCTCATGGAGATTGCGTCCTAGGTGGGTTGTAGAGACGGTTGATGTACTCTCCCAGCAGCATCTCTCGACTCTTGGCGGGGAGCGCATTCAGCATATTGTTGATCTCGCCCATGTTGTCCGGCAGCGTGGACCCATCTCCCCCGAGCACATCGCCTAATTCATCCATAATCTCTGGGCCGGAGTTCTCGATGAGATCGATCAGCTCCTGCGGCATTACAAACTTCTCGGCACCGATCTGTTTGGACCGCTCCTCTTGAGCAACTATTTTGAGATCCGCTATGAAAGCATCTACCTGTGCAACATTGTGCTGTCCTACGGACAGATGTAGGTTCTCGCAGCTGTTGGCGTAGGCAAACTGCGGCTGGATGTACCAACCTCTCTCCTGCATTGCGTCGGCCAGCGGGAAAATATTGTGATCGGTGGCGCGTACCGCTAGCATGTTGGTCTTTCCCTCCCCCATCACTTCCAGCCCTTCGATCTCGCCAATTGCCCCGACGATTTTTCTGGAGGCTTCCTGTGTCGCCTTCACGAGCTTTAGATAGCCGTCTTTACCGAAGTGATTCAAAACGGCCCAGCACGCCGCGATTGGGCCACCACTCTTCGATGAGGTGACTCCGGGATTGATGATCGCGTAACCGGTCCATTTGGCATAGGAGAAAATTTGGTGGCGACGAAACTCCCTATCTTTGTAGAGAATGCAGCTAGCCCCTTTGGCTGCGTAGCCCCACTTATGAAAGTCCATCGAAATCTGAGTAACCCCCGGGACAGAGAAGTCGAAGTCCGGGATGTCGTAGCCTAGTTCTTTCGCAAACGGTAGGTACATTCCACCGACACAGCAGTCCACATGCAAGCGCTTTTGGTGGCGCAGCGCGACTTCTCCAATCTCACGAACTGGGTCGATCGCTCCGTGAGCATAGGACGAGGCTGAAGCAACCAGCAAAATGGTGTTCGCCGTGATCGCCTCCTCAATCTTCTGCGGGTCGGCGCAGAAATTTTCGTCTACTTCTACCAGTACTGCTTTCAAGTCGAAGTAGTGGCAAGCCTTATGAAAAGCGGGATGGGCGGTGGTAGGGAGGATGACTTCAGGAGCGCTTATTTCCGGGTGAAATTTACGATAAAAATCCCGCGTTGCCTTAAGCGACAGCAGGATGCTTTCGGTGCCGCCTGAGGTAAACGTTCCCGTTGCATCGCTGCCCCCGTTCAGTAAATCGACAGCCATCCCTATGACTTCTTTTTCCAGTTCCAAACAGGAGGGGAATGAGGTCGGGTCCAAGCCGTTCTCTGTCATGTACATGGTCATGGCATCGCCCAGCAACTGTTTTGCGTCATCTCCCGCATCGTAGACATAGGCGAAAACTCGGCCCTCGCGCCAGCGTACGTCGTCGGCTTTTCGGGTGTTCAGCTCTTCGAGCAGCATTTCTGCAGGGCGACCGGTTTTTGGAAATTCCATATCATTGCCTCAGAGGCTTGAGAGTATTTTTTTATCAGAACGCTATTCAGCTGCAATGCCATAGGGGATGCTAGACCCAATAGGCCGGATAATCCATGGTGCTTGATCACCCCGGTTCTTCCCGATGGGGGCGAAGAGTCGATGACTAGTCCCGGATTTCAACACGAAAGGGGGATCGCAACACTGCAGGTACTGAGTTACACAAGACGCCTAAGGATGGCCTGCGTAACAGCGCGCCAGGTCGCGACGGGAGTCCATACCTTGCCAGGAGCTTGAGTTGAAAAACGTCTACGACGCCATCGTAATTGGAGCGGGACATAACGGATTAACCTGCGCAGCCTATTTGGCGAAAGCCGGCCGTCGCGTTCTTGTTCTGGAGCGACGACCCGTGATCGGGGGTGCGACGCTCACGGAAGAATTTCATCCGGGCTTCAAAAACTCTGTGTTTTCCTATTTGGTCAGTTTGCTGGATCAGGCGGTGATCCGAGATCTTTCCCTTTCTAAGCACGGGTTGGAACTGCTCCACCGGCCCGGTGGTGCGCTTTCCATACTGCCGGGCGATCACATGTACCTGCCGCGAGACACGGTGCAGGCACAGCAGGCTATACGCAAGTTCTCCAAAGTCGATGCGGAGGCCTACCCGGAATTCGAATCGATGTTGGAGGATATGGGCGACTTGGTGAGGAGCATTGCGCGAACTATTCCGCCTAACTTTGGCGGCGGGCTCGCTGACTTTTGGCGTCTTGTTAAAACCGCAAATGGTTTCAGAAAACTCTCGAGCAGACGACAAATCGAGCTAAGCGAGCTGATGACCATGTCGATCGGCGACCTATTGAATCGCTGGTTTGAAAGTGATCCGATTAAAGGGCTATACGGATTTGAAGGGATTATTGGAAACTACGCTAATCCGTGGATGCCTGGTACGGCCTATGTGCTCTTACACCATGTCTTCGGCAAGGTGGATGGCCGCACCGGTGCCTGGGCCTACGCGCGGGGCGGCATGGGTGCCATTGCGGATGCGCTGGCATCTTCCGCCACATCCCACGGTGCTGAGCTCCTAACGGATGCAGAAGTCGCTGAGATAACGATTCGTGACGGTCGTGCGACGGGAGTGATCCTTGCCGATGGACGTGAGTTCGCCGCCAATTGCATTGCGGCCAATACGCACCCCAAGGTACTTTTTGGGAGAATGATCGATCCGAAGCTCACTCCGAATGAATTCCAAACAAGGATTAGCAGTTATCGGAGTGAGTCTGCGACTTTTCGTATGAATCTCGCGCTCAGCGAGTTGCCGAAATTTGATTCGCTAGCCCACGATGAGCGAGGGCTGGCTGCTATGAAAAACACAATCGATATCTGCCCGTCTCTTAACTACATCGATAGTGCCTACGAAGACGCACGGATGCTCGGTTGGGCACGTAATCCAGTGATATCTATGTGTATTCCGACCCTGATGGATAACACGCTGGCCCCCAGTGGCTGTCATGTGATGAGCTTGTTCTGTCAGCATTTTCGTCGGGACCTACCCGATGGACAGAGTTGGGACGATGTTAAGGACGAGGTCGCTAATCAGATTGTGAATACAGTCGCCAGCTACTGTCCGAATCTAAAGCTGGCGATTCTCGGGCGCCAAATCAACTCTCCGCTGGATATCGAGCGCAAGCTAAACATGATTGGCGGCGATATTTTTCACGGTAAGCTGTCTCTCAATCAGCTGTTTTCGCTGCGGCCTGTGGGAGGCTATGCGGATCATAAAATGCCTATCGCTGGTGTATACCTTTGCGGGTCTGGTGCGCACCCGGGTGGAGGCGTGTCCGGAATTCCCGGTAAAAACGCGGCCACCGTGATACTGAAAGACCGGAGTTAGTTGTTCACCTGATCATCTAGGAAACGCAGATAGGCTTCGCCATTGTGGAGATGGGTTTTGAGCTTCACCGAATCCATTCTTTCGACAGTGCGACACATCATCGCCCAGCGAGGGTTTGAACCCAGCCTCTCTCGGTGCTTCCAAATAAACCGCCAGTAGAGGCCATCCCAAACCGCTGTCCAGTCGCCCGCACCCCAGTCGCTCATTTTCTTTATGTAGTTCGAACCGGAAAAGTAGGGCTTAGTCGTGATCAAGCCACCGTCTGCGTGTTGGCTCATCGAATAAACGTTGGGGACCATCACCCAGTCGTAGCTGTCTACAAACATCTCCATAAACCAGCGGTAGACCTCGTCTGGATGAAATTCGCACAAAAACATAAACCCGCCGAGCACCATTAGCCGTTCGATATGATGGCAATAACCGGTTTTTAGAATGCGCTGAATTGTGTCATCCACTGGGCCGATACCAGTCTCACCGGTATAAAAACTGTCCGGAATTGATCGCTCGTGCTGCCAGTGATTGGTGGTGCGCATGGGTACGCTCAGCTCGACATAGGTTGCACGCATAAACTCACGCCAACCGATGAGTTGGCGTACAAAACCTTCGAGAGAATTAAGCGGGATGTCTCTTTTATTGGCGATCGCTAGAGTCGCGTCCAGTACTTGCCTAGGGGTGAGCAGGCCCGTGTTTAGCATGGGCGTGAGCACGCCATGCCACAACCACGGTTCTCCTCTTACAATCGCGTCTTCATAAAGGCCAAAGAGCTCAAAGCGTTCCTCAAGGAAGGATTTCAACCACTGCGCGGCCCCGCTGTGACTACTGGGATAAAAAAGACACTCTAAGCTCCCTGGCGCGTCCGGATACTCTTTGAGCACGCTCTCACGGGCTGCTTCGTCAATTGCATCGGCAGTCGCATAGGCAATTTTCGGTATTTCCGAATACAGTTTCTTTGGGATTTTTTTGCGGTTGTCTTCGTCGAAGGACCATTTACCGCCTGCAGGTTCGCCGTCTTGCATCAACACATCCAGACGGCGGCGCTGGGATTTATAAAACTCTGCCATAAACCAGCGCTTACGACCGTTCGACCATTTCTGATTGTCCGCGTCGGAATTCAACCAGCCTGGGCTTAAAACAAAATTCAGCGCTAAGCCTAGTGAATCTGCAGCGGTACGCAGTCGGTTCTCTGCGCTGAAGTCGACCAACTCCGACGCCACAACGCGGGTGCAACCCTGGGCTTTTAAGCGCTGCAAAAGGGCGTGTACCGCATCGGCTTGCTCGCTGTGCGTCTCTAGCGAGACTGAAAAGCCACGGTGCTCTAACAGCGCCCCATAGCGCGCCATGCTAGCTCGATGTAGCCACAGCTTCTGCTTGTGCATCTGCGCTGGGTACTGCGAATCCCCGAAGAATAGCGGGTCTTCGAACAGGACAATTGAGTCGATTTCCGCTTCCAAGCCCGGGTGCTGATCAAAGAGCTGGTTAGGCCAAACAATCAGTGTGGATGACATTGGGAACCGCTGCTATTTTAGTTGTCCACAAGCTTAATCGATCGTTAGTACGAATGTGCCTAAGGTCACCCTGTGATCATTGGCAAAGCCTGGTCACCATAGTTTTCGGTTGCTTGCAGTGAGCAAGACGACAATAGAGGCAGGCGGCTAGTGGCTACCAGGCAGTACAGCGTCTTTCAGGGACCATGCATGTGAACAGGAACGAGACATGTGGGAAGTAAAACAGTCGGCGGGGGCTCTTGGTGCAGAGGTATCTGGCATTGATCTGCGCCGTCCGCTCACCGCCACAGATCAGCAGCAACTCAGATTGCTGCTGAACGAGCACGAAGTAATTTTCTTTCGTGATCAGGACATTGAGCCCTTGGCGCAAAAGGAACTTGCCTTGTGTTTCGGCCCTCTACAGACCCACCCAGCCTACTCGACGGTAGCGGGCTATCCGGAGATTACCGTACTCGAGAGCACGCGGGACAAGCCGAGTAAGATCGAGGCTTGGCATTCGGATATGACCTTTCGCGAACATCCGCCTATGGCAACAGTGCTCCGTTCTGTAGTGGTTCCTCCAAAAGGTGGCGATACGATGTGGGCTAGCATGTCGGTGGCCTTCACCGCGTTGTCCGAACCAATGCGAGAATTCCTTGCTGGCCTACATGCAGTCCACGACTTCTCCTGGGGATTTAAGGAGAGCCTGGCTGAAGAGGGGGGAAGGGAGCGCTTAGCGTCAGCGGTCAGAGACAATCCACCCGTTGTCCATCCAGTCGTGCGCACTCATCCAGAAACCGGAAAGAAGTTGCTGTTCATAAACGCTCTGTTCACCACTCACATCGTAGAACTGGCACAGGCTGAAAGCGACGCCTTACTTTTGTTTCTCTATGAACACATCAAAACGCCGGAGTTTTCCGTTCGCTTCAGCTGGGAACCGCACAGTATTGCTATTTGGGATAATCGAAGTACGCAGCACAAACCGGTGAACGACTACTTCCCGGCCCACCGGCGCATGGAACGCATTGTCATCGACGGTGACAAACCCTTCTGACGCACTCGGGTTTGCTTAGCGATTTCCCGTTCGTTTCGCTCGCAGTTCCTGAAGGTACTGATTCACGTCTTTCTTCACTTCCGGAGCAAACAGGTAAAGACCGATGATGTTTGGGATCGCAATCAGGAACACCATTGCGTCTGAGAAATCCAAGACAGCGCTCAGCTGGATCATGCACCCTATAGCTAGGAAAGAGCAGAACACGAATTTGAACAGAGCCTGCATGGCCTTGCCTTCGCCAACCAGATAGGTCCAAGCTTTCAAGCCGTAGTAAGACCAGGAAATACTGGTAGAAAAGGCGAATAGTAATGCCGCCACTGCGAGGGGGTAGGGTGCCCAACTCACATGATGTGCAAAAGCCGCCGACGTCAGCTCAATGCCCTCGTAGCCCTGCTCGATTAGGCCGTGCGGGAAGGCGGTTGTAACAACGACCAATGAGCTCAATGTACAAATAACGACCGTGTCGATAAACGGTTCCAGCAGCGATACCAATCCCTCCGATGCGGGGCGACTCGTCTGCACCGCCGAGTGGGCGATAGAGGCGGAGCCAATGCCGGCTTCATTGGAAAACAGAGCGCGTTGAAAGCCGACGATCATCGCGCCGATTGCACCGCCGGTTGCGCTTTCAACGCTAAACGCGTTACTGAGAATTAGCTGAATTGCCCCCGGAATCTGCTGGTAGCTCATCGCAATAATGAGCGAAGCCGACAGCACATAAAGTAAGGCCATGAAGGGTACTAGCAGCGCGGCGACCCTTGCTATTGAACGGATTCCACCAAGAATAACCGCACCGACCGATAATCCGATCGCCAAGCCGAATAGCCATCCTTTATCGGCAAAAAAACTCTGCTCGCCACCGGTTATAAGCACGAACTGCACGTAGGCTTGATTGGACTGGAACATATTGCCTATGCCCAGGCAGCCAACCACCAGCGCGAGCGCGTAAAAGCCTCCTAGGAATTTGCCCAGGATAGGTTGGCCGCGATTCGCTAAACAGCTCTCTAGATAGTACATGGGACCGCCGGATACGGACCCATCTGGGTTGTACTTGCGATACTTAACACCAAGCGTGCATTCAACCAGTTTCGTCGACATCGACAAGAAGCCAGCAAACACGAGCCAAAACGCGGCGCCGGGGCCACCGATAACGATCGCGACCGCGACACCGCCGATATTCCCAACTCCAACGGTGCCAGAAACCGCCGTGGCCACCGCCTGAAAGTGGGAGATTTCACCTTTGGCATTGGGGTCGTGGTAGTCGCCTCGAACATGACGAAGGGCTTCCGCGAAGCCTCGTAGGTTGATGAATCCCATGTAGAAGGTGAAGAACACTGCCGCCACCGCAAGCCAAAGCACGATGAGTGGAAACGGTTGCCCGAATAGTTGGATAGGAAAGAATACGAACCCGGCAAGCGCGTCGGCCAAAGGTCGTGCGATATTTTCAACTTGCTGATCAAAGCTGGCTGCCGACGCGCTGGTCGAACTGGCCATCGCAAGAACTAAGCTGGTATTAAGGGATGTTCTGGATTGGAAGAAGAGCTTCAAAGGAAGATTCTCATGATGAACCGCAGAACATGCTCGCACAGGCATTGAAGAGTGCCAAGCTAATGCTTCGTAACGCTCTTTGGAAGAGTAGGGCGTGTAGTCCCGTTGGCGCAGTAGTGGGCGAGAGGGCGGTCTGTAAACGAATCGCTCTCTGCTATCCTCCTAGGCAAATAAGTTTAAAGCGGAGCCCATGCAATGAGCGAAGATCAGCAAGCAGTTAGGTCCCATTACGGCGACTTCCAAATGGAGATTTACCTCGGTGGTCTGCAAGGGGTCGTGCCTAAGTTTCCCGTCAACTTCCCCGAACTCGTGGAGCGTGCGACCGCTGCGCTTTCTCCTGATGTGCTGAGCTACGTACAAGGCGGGTGCGGAGATGAGGTCACACAGGATCGTAATGCCTCAGCCTTCAGTCACTGGGGAATTGTCCCGCGAATGCTCGTGGATACGTCGAAGCGTGACTTATCCATCGAGCTATTCGGCGACACGCTGCCCAGCCCTCTTTTTATGGCGCCGGTTGGAGTGAACGGTATCTGCACGCAGGATAGCCATGGAGATATCGCTGCGGCGCAGGCGTCTGCATTATCTGGAGTGCCCTTTACTGCTTCGACTTTGGCTAACGATCCGCTAGAAGATGTGATCCCCCATTGCGGCGCTACACCTTCATATTTTCAGCTCTACACGCCGAAAAACCGCGAGCTGGCGCTAAGTCTGATTCAGCGTGCTGAACGCGCGGGTTATAAGGCTCTTGTGGTCACACTCGACACTTGGGTTACCGGGTGGCGCCCAAGAGATCTGCGATCGGCCAACTTTCCCCAGCTGCGCGGACATGTCTTAGAAAACTATTTTTGCGACCCGGTGTTTAAAAGCCTTTTGAGCAAACCCCCGGAAGAAGATCCCGCTAGTGCGATCCTTACCTGGGCCGGCGTGTTTGGCGAAGTCCTCACCTGGGAAGATATGGCTTGGCTGCGCGAAGCAACCAAGCTACCCATCGTGCTCAAGGGAATTTGTCATCCGGAGGATGCACGGCGTGCCGCGGATGCGGGGATTGACGCGGTGTATTGCTCAAATCATGGAGGCCGTCAGGCCAATAGCGGTATTGCCACCATAGACCTGCTACCCGGGGTGGTGGAAGCGGCTGGGTCCGTTCCGGTGCTTTTTGATTCGGGGGTACGTTCGGGCACGGACGTGGTCAAAGCAATAGCGCTTGGAGCCACTGCAGTCGGAGTGGGTAGACCCTATACCTATGGTCTTGCCCTTGGCGGAGCAGAAGGGGCGGCTCATGTGCTGCGCTGTATATTGGCGGAAGCAGACTTATTTATGGCCGTTAATGGCTTCCCGACGCTGCAGCACTTGCGCGAGGCCGGCGCACAACGCGCGCAGGACTGACCGGGTGCTTGCACTAGCAGCATTGCCTCGATGCTGTTGATTCCTTGGGCGTTCATGGAAGGTCTCGTTGACAAGCGCGCGATTTAGTAACACGCTTTGCCTGCGTAATTGATGCGCTACCACGCCTTACAGAGCCGTTGAGAGTCCGAACGAGACTAGATGACTCTGAATGATTCTGAAAGAGTTCGAAGGAACGACAAATCGACTTCACCGGTTGATCAGCGTTAGCTTATGGATAACGATCAAGAAAATAGCGGCGGAAAGACCGTTGTCTGCTACGTCTGTAGAAAATACTTCTTAGATATCGACTGCACCGAAACCGAGTTTGACGGGTTCATTTGTCTCGAGTGCTCCGGTGAGAAACCGGTAGCTGCAAGCGCGGAACACGAAGAGTCGAGAGCCTCGGCGTCGAAAGCGACTACGGATAAAACAAGAGAAAAAGCGGAAGGTACCAAACCTGACACGAAGGGCGACTCCCTAATGGCGCCCGGGCTTGAGTGGATGATCATCGCCGTATGCCTTTTTGTAATTTTGATTCGCCTGGCTATGACCTACGAAAGCGATGATGAAGAACTTGAACTCGCCTCACAGAAGCCGGAAGACATAGCCACCTATTGCCTGGCCGTGCTTGATTCAATGGAGCGCAAGGGAGCTATGGTGTCGGTCGAATCGGTCAGCGAGGCCTGCTTTTCTCCCCTTGAAGTTGTATCCGATGAGCGCGGCATTGTCGTTACCGCACCAGATCCAGATTACTACGGCTACAGCGAAATACTGATCGAGTCTGAACCGACTGTGCTCACGGTGACGGAGTGAGGCACCCATGCTTTTAGCCGGTGCAAAGGTTACTCGTTCCAAAAATTCCCAAGCAGGATTCACCGTAGTTGAACTGGTGATGGTCGTTATCTTCCTTGGCGTATTAGCGTCTATCGCGATACCGATGTACAGAAACTATGTCATTAAGGCGCGACTGGTAGAAGTCACCACATTCATGCGGGAAGTTCGCACTGAAATCAAAGAGGTGCACGCGGCATCTGGCGAGTTCCCCACCGAGGTGAACGGCTCTCGGTCTCGTATCTTCGCAAGACAGACAGGACAATCGCCGGTTGGTCGAACTGATTCTCGAGTTAGGCCCGAGAGTGGCCTGATCAGGGAGTACTACTATGAGTACAATACCAATCGAGATTGGGCCTATGTAGCTGTTCGCCTGGATTCGGATTTGATCCCCGATTGCCGAGGTCGCTGCATGCTCCACATGGGCGTCGCGGCCGTTGGTGATGGGATTGAAACCTTCTGTGGTCGCTGGAGTCAGGCGTTTTGGCGAAATCCTTTCCCTCCAAGTATATTACCGCTCGACTGCCGCAGCGAGAGCGTGAATCGTGATCTGCGCCGGGCAACTCGACAGTAGACAGCTCTTCGTTCTATCGAGCCGGGGTCGCTGGTACGTTCACCGCCTTAGCTTTGGTCGAGACCAAATACGGTTTCTTCGATCAGAAAATCTACAACTTGAACGAGCGCTTCTTCCTCGCTGGCGCCGTCGGCAATCGCTGCCTTAAAGGTCTCCACCTGTTTTTGTCCACTTGTGCCCCGAGCGGTGATTTGCCGGGCCTGCTCAACAAACTCCATCGAACCAAGATCTTCTGCGTCGTCTCGCACCATTTCTGACAGCTCGGTAATGAGCTGCGAAAATTCGGACAGCCTACCTTTGCCAAGGTCTATAAGGCTTCCCTTCACGCCATGACGCTGCGCCAGCCAACGATTTTCTTTGATCAACATGGTTGGGTACAGGCGCCATCGTAAGTTTCTTCTACGCAGGCGGACCATGTGCTTAAGGATCGCTTGATAGAGAGCGGCAATGGCAACGGCATCAGAAATACGTGTGCATACATCGGTGATGCGCATTTCGAGGGTAGGAAAATGTGCCGATGGTCGTACGTCCCACCAGATTTTTGATGAGTCATCTAGGGCTCCGGAGGCAATCATCCGTTCCGTGAGCCTCTCGTAGTCGGAGTAGCTCTCGAAGCGGTCCGGTACGCCGGTCCGCGGCATGCCATCGAACACGGTGAGCCGCGACGACAGCATGCCCATGTCCTGTCCTTGCCAGAACGGCGAGGAGGTCGACAAAGCCAACAGATGGGGTAAGAAGTAGCTGACCTGATTCATGAGGTCAATTCGCAGATCAGGATTTTCGATGCCTGCATGCACGTGCATACCGCAAATGAGCATGCGCCGGGCTGCACCGCCCATATCTCGGGCTAGATCGTCATAGCGCTCCTTGGGTGTGTGCTTTTGCTTTTCCCAATCGGCGAAAGGATGCGTCGAAGCCGCGATAATTCGCAGTCCGTGTTCCTGCGCAATCGTGGATACACAGCCCCGTAAGCGCTTAAGTTCATACTCCGCTTCTGCAACGTTGTTGCAGACTGGCGTTCCAATTTCTATCTGGCTGCGAAGGAACTCACTAGTAACGTGCTTGCCAAGACATTTTTCACAGTCATCAAATAGTGCCTGAGGAGGGTCGATCGCCAGATCGCGAGTGTCCGGATCGACCAGTAGATATTCTTCTTCTATTCCTAAGCTTAGCGAGGGATTCAATGCATCCGTTGTCATAAGCGACGCGCCGACTCAATCCTGTCTGCGGCTAAGGATCTAATGTTCAGCAAGCTATGTCTATGCATAGCGAGAGTTGCGGAGCGTGTGGGCCTACCTGTAGGGGGTACGCATTTTCACGGAAACGGTGTGGCGGAGAGTGAGTTCGCTGTGCCTAGCTTGTAAATACACTCAAGGCGGCGTCGTCGAAATTCCGCAAGGACGGAAGCGCACTATTCAGCTCTGTGCTGTTTAGGCCAAACCAGCTGCCTAGCGGCGCCGCAAACTGCTCGACAGAATAAGCCGGTATGATTCGACCACCTCCTGCGTCCAGATCGTGATCGAGCACTGGCGGTGTCGGTCTACCAAAGAGCTCGCTGCCAGTCACCGCGCCGCCAGTAATGATGTGATGGCCACCCCAACCGTGATCGGTTCCGTCTCCATTGACCGCAAGCGTCCTTCCAAAATCTGAGGCGGTAAACAGTGTCACATTTTGATGCATTCCGATCTCACGCATCGCATTATTAAACGCGCCGAGCGCACCGTCGATGTTGCTAAGCAACCGGGGTAGGCTGTTGGCTTGGTTATCGTGTGTGTCAAAGCCACCCATTCCGACAAAAAAGATTTGCCTGGACACACCTAAGCGATCCCGAATGGCAATCGCATCGGCGACTCCTTTGAGCTGCCCCCCCAATTCGTTTGCGGGGAACTCGCTACTTACACCTGGTGCACCAGACTGGGCCGCATTGTAGGCACTGTTGGTTTCTAGCGCGTTGCGGAAGGCATTTTGCATGTCGCGTCGGATCAGATGACTCCCACTGAAGTTATCGCCTCGAAGGTGACGCTCCAACAGGGAACGGAAATCTGCCTGCTCTTCATCTAGATCGTTGAGAAGAAATATATCCGCAGCTCGACCGCCACTGACGAGGTAGGGAAAAGCGCGGCGCCCAGTGAGAAAAGGGCCGCCGCCTACGGAGGAAATAGTCGAGAAGGCCAGCGCGTTCGCGCTTGCGCTCTCGCTAAGTACAGCGTCAGCAAACAAGCCACCCCAGCCAAACTGAGCGCCTTCGGGCGCGCTGGCCTGCCAGGTGGCTTGCTGGTCGTTATGGGAGAACAGTCTCGGTGGAAGACGCACCGATTGATCTAAAAATCCCTGACGGGTGACTGGCTCGATTAAAGGACCCACGTTCGCGACTAGTGAAGCGTCCCCAGCGTCAAACATGTTTTTTAGGCTGGGCATTTCTGGAGGAAGCGCCCAGACCTTGTCACCGGGTTGGGCGTTGCTGGGCGTTAGTGGTAGCAAGGATTCCCGTGCTCTAGCTTGCCCTTGGATTTGTAGTAGCGTTTGTCTTTGGCGCTCAAATTGTCGGTACTCGTCTTGGTCGTAGGGAATCAGAAAGTCATGATTATCGAGGCCACCAAATAAAAATACGCACACAAGCGCCTTGTAACCGCTGCTGTCGGCAGCCATCGCTGACAGGGCAGAACCACCAAGGCCAAACTGCGTGCCGGCGAGGGACATAGCGCTGAGTTGTTTCAAAAAGTCTCGTCTGTTTACGGGCACTTTTCTATCTCCTTGGGACTTGGGTGTTGGCGCGGTCTGACACGCTACTTTTGGACTAGGTACTCGGGGGCCGACATCAGCATGAGTACCGCAAAGGTGACTCGCAGCATCCGCTCTTCGTCATCGATGCTCGAGCTGGGCGCAATCCGACCAATTAGCTCAACAATGGCGTCTTTCGTCCCCTGCTGAAGCTGCCCTGCAGCCAATAGTAAATCCAGGTGACTGACCAGCTCTGTCGGCGAGTCGGCTAAATCGCTTTCGCGCCGGTAATCGGCGACGAACGCTCTCCTTGCTGCCTCTTCGTCGAGGAAGAGATTGACCTCCTCGAATACCTCACGCAATTCTTCAATTTCTTCGCCTTCCGCTTGAACACCGAAGATAAAGAAGTTCATGACATTCACATAACCCGGATTGGTTGAGGCGTTGACGATTTGCAACTCGGGGACAGTCAGACCAGCGCCGCCAGAGATTGAGCCCGGTGCGAGGTAGCCAGGCCGGTAAAAGTTAAACACCGAGCGCGAGCGATAAGGGTGTTGACCCAGCAGCTCGTTGGGCAGCAAGTCGTAGAGCGCGGGTACCAGCTCTGGTTGGGAAGCATCGACTTCGAAGGCCCGCATCCACTGCGTCAAACGTAGGATCGGTTCTCTCGGTTTACCGAAAGTAGTGCTTTCCTCGACGGCTAAGCCGTGCGCCTCCGGTGAGAACAGCACGGCGGCTAAGGTGGCGCTAAGATCTCCTTTGCGGCCATCACCCACCACCGTGTTGTCGGGCAGAACGTAGCGACCGGTGTCAAAAGCTGTCGCTACCTCTTGTACATAGCGGGAAGACGGGGCGCTGCTGGTGAACCGTTGGATCAACTGCCTTCCAATGAAAGGGCCGACGTTTGGATGAGTCATGATGTGGTCAAGCGCCATTGCCACGCTGTCGGTGCCGGGCGTACCCGCTGGAATAGTGAGACCTAAGAAGCTCTTTTCTCTCGGTGAATGCTGGTCTTCAAAAAGTGTCATCGGACGAGAGAGTGCAAGGCTAATCAGATCGCCGTCGTCATCGACTTCGTCAGGATCAGCGCCAAAGTTTAGACCGGTAAATACGCGGGCGAGGCCCGTTATATCCTGATTATCGTAGGTCTCAATCGGTGCCCCATCGGAACCGGTCCTGAGCGTACCGTCACTATTGAGTTCTAAGAGACCGATCGAGAAAAGCTGAAGGATTTCGCGAGCGTAGTTCTCGTCGGGCATGCGACCGGTGCTGTCGTCAGCGGGGAGGTTTCCCGCGTAGGTCAAATAATGCCCCATTGCGGGTGAGTAGGTGATTTCCTCCAATAGCTCTCGATAGTTTCCAAACGCATTTCTCGTGAGCACGTCAATGTAGTAGTTAATGCCCGAGGGAACATCGGTAAGCAGTTCACCACCAAAGTCGGACGCGACCAGGATTTGCGACAATGCAAAGACCATG
This sequence comes from Pseudomonadota bacterium, assembly GCA_039815155.1. Lineage (GTDB taxonomy): Bacteria > Pseudomonadota > Gammaproteobacteria > Pseudomonadales > Halieaceae > Congregibacter. The sequence goes on along the minus strand of JBCBZV010000022.1, from coordinate 18,952 downwards.
CGCTGCCTTAGCTGGTCTGGCGCTGAGACGGCGTGGCGCCAAAAACCCATTGTGTTTGGCGAGAAAGGCAAAAAGGTGTCTTCGTCGATTCGGTTTACGTACTCGTCGAAAACCGGTCTTATGAGCGTAGCGTCAATAGTGAGTTGCTCCATAAACCATCGCTCGGCGCTGGTTCCGCTAAGACGCTGGATATCTGACATCGTGGCTCCAAACGTCGCGATCGATAGGAATCGGGAGGTGCTGAAAGGGTCCTCAAAAACAGCCAGGAATTCAGCCGGCGGTGGTGCGCTTGGCGGTTCTGGGCTTGGTTCAGGTGCCGGCTCTGGATCCGGAGTCGGCGACGGCGTCGGTGGAGGCGCGATCGGTTGCATCGGTGCTGGTCCCGCGATCGGATCAGAAGGGTTAGGGCCGCCTCCCGACCCTCCGCCGCCACAGGCGCCCAGTGCAAGAAAAAGCGTTACTGCGATTGCCTGGCGAGCTTTTACCTCAGCGGAACCAGCGCAAGTTTTATCACCTCGGCGAATACGCGAGAGGCTAGGGGAGATTCGTGACTGCATTGATCGCGCGCATCTACTGTGTCTGCGTTACGCGAAATTTTAGATCAAGTCGATGCCTGGCTGTCTTACAAAGACCGGTGCAAACTCATACAGATTTGTATGGTGCACTGCCCGGAATAGTTGCGCTTCTGCTTGATGGCACACGCACCTCGAAGACGGCACCTCTGGTGTCACCGCGTAGGCTCACGGTTCCATGGTGAAGTTCAGCGATCGCTCGAACAATACTGAGCCCTAAACCATTACCCGATGCTTGTCTGCTAGCGTCCAGTTGAACAAAGCGCTCGAATAAAACGTCTCGCAGTGGTTCGGCTATTCCCGGTCCATCGTCCCCCACAATCAGGACGAGGTCTTCACCAGACCTCTGCAGGTGCAACCAAGCGTTCGCCCCGTCGCGGGCGTGTTCACCGATATTCTCCAAGAGGTTGATGACAAGTTGAATGAGTAAGTCGGGATCCCCGTAGGCAAATAAACCTTTGGCGATGTCGCAGCTCAGCGTCTTGTCCATTTCTGACAGCACCGGTGAAAAACTCTCCACAAGATCCGCGCACAGAGTCGAAAGATCGACCAGGGTAAAGGCCGAGCGGCGCGCGCCAGCCTCTATTTCGCCAAGCCGCAGCAGCGCATCGAGGGTGCGCTGGAGGTTCGCTATATGGTCCTGTGATCGCTCAAGATGTTCCTTAATAAGTTCTGGGCTTGTGAGATCTCTTTCGATAAGCTGCAGGCGGCCATCAATGTTCGATACGGGTGTTTTTAAGTCATGAGCAACCCCGACGGACACGTTGCGCATGTTCCGGGTTAGGGTAACCACACGGTCCAACATCGCGTTGAGCGCGTCTGCCAGCTGATCAAACTCGTCACCGGTGCCCTGGCGTGGCACTCGTTTATCGAGCGTCCCTTCTCCGACCGCCACTGCTGTGTCCGCAAGTGGTTTTAAGCGGTTTTCTACCGAACGTTGAAGCCTGAAGGCGGTAAAAATGCTCAACGGCAGTAGCGTAAACAGAAGAACAATGGTGGAAAAAAACAGCGGCTCGGCCCAGTCGATCAGAATTTCCGGATAAAAGCGCGCAATAATCAGTGAATGCTCATCGTCCAAATATAGCCGATAAGAAATAATCTGGTGGTCATGTAGGTCTTCATGATCGAGTTCACCTTCACCCCATTCCCAATCGGCATACAGGTAGGGATAACCGGCCGCAGTGAGGTCTTCCGTTTCGAGCTCCTCTTCCTGCTCATCTTCTTGCTCATCTTTCATTTCATCGTCAGGAAAAGCGTCACCGTCTTCGTCCCGCTCTTCTTCGCGGTCCTCGGCTTCTTTCGTCCGATACGCATAATCCGTAAGCGGTTCGCCGACGAGCCTAAATAGAAACTGTTCTTCCTCCAGCGCAAAATACAGCCAGTCCGGATGCCAGAGGAACCCGTCTTCCAGCGCGATATCCTCAGCGATCCGTTGCAGACCGCCACGGGCGAAGCGGGCTGCCGCTGACTCGGCTTCTAAAGAAATGAGCGCTTTCTCTCGGTCTATAACCTGCGCACGCCAGAAAAAGAATGCGCTCCAGCAGAGGCAAAGGAGCACAAGTAAAACACCCAGAGAGCTCGCTAGGGTGATTCGAAACACCGAGGATCGAAACATACTAATGGGGACCGTCGATTAGGTAGCCGGAGCCCCGCACGGTGCGTATGAGTTCTTCTTTAAACGGTTTATCGACTTTTGTCCGCAGGCGGCTCACGTGGGTCTGCACCAGCGAAGTTTTTGGGTCAAAGTTATAGCCCCACACTTTTTCTAATAGCATCGTTCGGGTCACAAGCTGACCGACGTTCATCATAAGATACTCGAGAATTCGATACTCGCGCGGCATAAGATCGAGTCTCGCGCCGTTACGAGAGACCTCCTGCGTAGTACGGTCAAGTATGAGATCGTGCACAATCAGTTGATGCTCTTCGTTTTGTAGCGGTTTGCGTCGGCATAGCGCTCGGATGCGCGCGTACAGCTCGGCGAAGGCAAAGGGCTTGACCAGATAGTCGTCGGCTCCAGCCTCGAGACCGTTGACTCGATCTTCGATGCCCGCGAGCGCGGTCAGCATAATGATGGGCGTGTCGACGTGCGTTTCGCGAAGTACGCGGACTGCATCTAAGCCATCCATGCCGGGGAGCATTCGATCGAACACGATCGTGTCGTAATTTACCTGGGTCGCGGCGAGTAGGCCTTCGCGTCCATCAGCGACGTGCTTGACCGCGTCACCGGTCTCCCGTAATCCACGACAGATAAACTCCGCTGTCTCGAGATCGTCTTCTACCAGTAAGATGTTCATAGCGGAAACAGCCTAGCGGAATAAACGCGAGTCTAGTTATACAGTTCTGTAAGAGTCTATTCCTTCGCCGTAGCGGCCCTGGTCCGGCCTCCGCGACGAATCCATCCCGAGTATTTCATTCGCTCGCTGCGATAGCGTTCTAGCGGTGCAAGCGGATAGGTGCCAAAGCGTACCGGGCGCAGGCCTAGAAACTCAAAACCCGCAACAGAAGGCGAAAAACAGGCTGCGAAGAAGCGGACTCCGAACAGACGCGCTCGTCTTGCCGTTTTTGCAAAGTAGGGGTCATGAAGGTCGCTGGGACGAACGAACAGTGCATCATCGCGCTGCACGGTAAATAGGACGCTGGCTTTGTGGCCGGCGTCGATTACCGAAGAAAGCTCATCCAGGTGCTTCGCGGCCCTTGTGCTGACCGAGTCGGGAAAGTAAGCACCGCCGTCTGGATAAACGAGGTGGCAGTTCTTTACCTCTAAATAGTGAAGTCGCTGCCCTTGAGCGAGAAGCATGTCGATGCGCGAATTATCGCCGTAGCGCACTTCCCGCCGCAGAGACTGAAAGCGTCGCAATCCGGGAATCTTGCCCGCCCGCACAATTTTTTCGCCCAGGTCATTGGGAAGAGATGTGTTGACGCCAATGTATCGCCCCTTCACTTTCATCATCTCTAAGGTGTAGCGAAGCTTTCGCGGGCTGTTTTCGGGCACGGTAGATACCCAGGCTCTAGCGCCGGGTCGAATCAATCCTTCCATTCTCCCGGGATTGACGCAATGGGCTTCTATTTTTTTGCCATCTAGGGTCAGCTCGGCAATAAACCGGTCGTAGCGAGCCCGAAAGACAGCGGGCAGAAGTGGTCGTTTATGAGGGATTAGCACCGACCCAGTGTACCGTCCCAGCCGATTGAAAGCGGCGTTTTTTACAAGCAAGCTTTGGCTTAAAGGTCGCTTTTATCGGTTGATTTACAGTTGGCTCAACTTGCTGCTTTCGTTAGCCAGGCGACAGCGCTAGGAGCTACTTTGATAAATGTGGAAGCGGCAAACAGGGTCGCCTTTGGCGCAGCATAAGGTTTCTTCACACCGGTGGTCATCGCTAATGATTTTGCGGAACAGCTGTTCAAAAACCGAGGCGTGCCAGGCGCACACGGGAGCGTTCGCCTTCTCACCACGAACGACCGGGTTGTCTCGGATGTCGATTACGACGGGAGCGCGAGATACGATTTCGACTTGCCCCGAGCCGGAAAACGTCCACGCGTAATCTTTGATGATCTTAGCGAGCAGAGGTGCCGCGAGCCACTGGGGGAGTCGCTCCAACACGAGCCTTGCGGCCTCTGGCATGCGACTAGCAATAATATGTTCGCCCGTTTGACGTCCGGCAACTTCTACTATCGATCTAGCTTGCGCCGGGTAATGTTGTCGCAGAAGCTGGTGCAGCGATGCCGCCATTGATTCTTCGGCAAGCGTCTGGCCTGAAGGCAGTTCGTTGATTCCGGCCGCCCTCAGAAGCGTGCCACGTTCAGGAATGCCTAGTGTCTCGTCCAGTATGGGGACGAGGTGAAGAATACTATACGGGCCAATCTTAGCTTGTTGTTTGGGCGCGCGCGGTGAGCGGTAGACCTCTTGGACGGTCTTGCGCTGGGGCCTAGGCGTTTGAGCGTAGCTCACCATTTTCGAGTGCTACCAAGCGTACTCGTTCCCGATTGCCATCGCGGTACGGTGCAAAATCGGGTGCAGAGGCCTGCGCGGAACCGCCCATGTCCACCGATCCCCGCCGAGGGGTTTGCTTGCAACCGCGTCGGCCTGATTTTTTTCGCTTTTCTGATATCGCACCCAGCAAGTTGTGTGTCCGGGAATGAACCGGAAAGATCTTTGGTCCGCGTGCGTTTGTGCCGCGTACCTCCCCAACGTTGGGCTTTGGATAAGCCTGCTCGTTTTTCTGCCAATGCGCATTCCCGTCGATGAGGCTCGATATCCGAAGGGCTAAGGCTGTCCATGAGCCGGATTGTAATGATTACTCAACACATTACAGTGTTGATAATAAATTACATAAGTCAAGGTCAAATTAGCAGGATGGTGTGTACCAGATTTAGACTGCGCAATCGGAGAGTGGTCATATGCCCCCAGAACTGAAGCCTGCATTCGAGGCGGAGCAAGTTTATTTCACACTGCCGCGTGGCGGTCGGGTCGCCTGCTACAAGAAGACGGGTACTGGTCGCCCGTTGCTCCTATTGCACAGCATAAATGCGGCTCCAAGTGCCTTTGAAGTCTCACCGTTTTTTCTTCAGATGAAGCTCGAGCAGCCTCTGTATGCAGCAGACTTACCTGGGTTTGGTCTCTCAAGCCGCGCCGATCGTGCCTATACCGCGTCTTTTTATGCGCAGTCGATTGTCGATCTTTGTCAAATCATCGACGATGGACCCATTGATGTTCTTGCCCTATCCACGACCTGTGAGTTAGTTGCTCAAGCGGTGAAGCTGGCTCCATATCTGTTCAATAAACTCGTACTGGTTTCACCGACGGGTTTCTCTCGCAGAAAAGTACGCTCAGGCTCCGGTAGCGGAGCGCTAAATGTGCTGCGTACGCCGTTGCTTGGAGAGGCATTGTTTCGAGCTTTACGCTCACGCACCAGCATTAATTATTTCTTGAATATGGCGTTTAAAGACGGTGCACCGAAGCTGATGATTGACTACGCCTATGCTACGGCTGCGCAGCCAGGGGCTCGCTACGCTCCCTTTTACTTCCTATCCGGTCAGTTGTTTGCCGGGGATGCGATTGGAGAGCTCTACTCCCATCTCCCACAGCAAGTTCTCGTGATCTACGATAAAGATCCTAATGTGAGCTTGCGGCTGCTTGACGAGTTTGCGGCGGAGCGCGAGAACTGGACCGCTTGTCGTGTCGCCGATACCCGTGGTCTACCTCACTTCGAAAAGCCTGAAGAGACGGAAGAGGTGCTGAAGCGCTTTCTTTGACAGGATCTTAAGTAGTTCCAAAAGCTGGCGTCGCTCCCCTAAGTCACTGCTCTCGCCCTTCTCTCGCAACCTTCTTACTGGATGGTGTAAGCTTAAGTTTACATAGTAGTTGTAATTTTTAAGCACAATCGTCGGAAGTTGGGTGTTCCCATGGCCAGAGCCTTTCCCTTTACTGCAATCGTAGGGCAGGAGGAGCTTAAAACAGCCCTTCTCATTGCTACGGTAGACCCGTCGGTGGGTGGGGTTTTGGCGTTCGGTGATCGTGGGACGGGCAAGTCCACTGCTATTCGAGCGCTTGCGGCGCTAATGCCGAAAATTCCTATGGTCAGTAGTTGCTCCTACAACTGCGATCCCGATGCGGCGGATGATGGCCTGTGTGCCGATTGCATTAGCTCCACTAAACCCTACCCGGTCAAACAAGCCCCCATTCCCGTGGTCGATCTGCCCCTTGGTGCCACGGAAGATCGCGTGCTCGGTGCCTTGGATCTTGAGCGCGCTCTGCACGAGGGTGAAAAGGCCTTTGAACCCGGCCTGCTGGCGAGAGCACATCGAGGTTTTCTCTATATCGACGAAGTAAACCTCTTGGAGGATCATATTGTCGATTCGTTGCTAGACGTCGCGGCTAGCGGCGAAAACCTTGTCGAACGAGAGGGCCTCAGTGTGCGTCATCCCGCCCGCTTTGTGCTGGTCGGGAGTGGAAATCCAGAAGAGGGCGAACTACGGCCGCAGCTTTTGGACCGATTCGGCCTCTCTGTTGAGGTTCTGACCCCAAAGGAGCTCAAGCAGCGCGTGGATGTGGTTCGCCAGCGCGACGCGTTCGAGCTGGACCCGGCCGCCTACATTAAGCGCCAGGCAAGAAAGGAGTCGCGCGTTCGTCGTCAGATTCAAAAAGCACGAGAACTCCTACCGAGTGTCGAGCTGGCGCCCGATTTACTTGAGCGAGCGGCCTCCCTATGTATTGCGCTGGGAACCGATGGCCTACGGGGTGAGCTTACCTTGATTCGGGCCGCTCGGGCTAAAGCGGCATTAGCGGCAAAAGACATCGCTACGTTGGCGGAACTCAAGAGTGTCGCTCCTGCCGTTTTGCGTCACCGCTTGCGCCGAGATCCGCTGGATGAGTCCGGCTCCAGTGTGCGCATCGAGCGCGCGCTGGAAGCGTTACCAACCTAGGTGGCGTGAACCTTTCAGTCCAAATCGATCGATGGAACGACGCCTGCATGGCGGCCGCTTGTTTGGCGGTGGCCGGCCATGACCTTGGGGGGCTGCGTCTCCATGCGCGAGCGGGTCCGGTGCGGGACCTGTGGATTGACGAACTGCGACAACTGATCGGCCACGCTACTCCCTGGAAAAAGATCCCCGTGCATTGCGGCGAATCGCGCCTCCTCGGTGGCCTGGACCTGGCGGCGACGCTGCAAGCTGGGAGGCCGATTTCGGAGATGGGACTCTTGGCTTCCTGCCACGAGGGTATGGTGAGCTTGCCGATGGCGGAGCGTGCACCGCCGTTCCTTCAGTCGACGCTTTGCCGTGTTTTGGATGAATCGTTGGTCAGGGTTGAGCGCGATGGCCTGACAGAACAGCGACCCTGTTCAATTGCGGTTCTAGCCTTAGACGAAGGGGTTGAGGATGAGTCGCCAGGCGAGCCGTTGCTTGACCGTCTAGCGCTCAGCATCGATCTCGATGAACTTTCCCTAGCGGCAACGGACTCTTTTGCGTTTGTACCGGCCGATATCAACAAAGCGCGAAACGGCTATTCGTCGGTCAGCATAGACGACTCGAGAATCCAGTCTATTTGCCAAGCTAGCGATGCGTTGGGGATTTGGTCTCCTAGAATTTCCGTTTTGGCGTGTCGCTGCGCTCGGGTGCTAGCGGCCCTCGCCGGGGATAAAGAAGTTGGGGCTCAGCAGTTGGATCAGGTCTTAAGGCTCGTTTTGCTCCCTCGCGCGACGCGATTACCGGCGCAGGATCAAGAAGATGATACAAGCAGTGATCAGCTACCACCGGAGGAAGCTGAGAATTCGGAGCCACCGGCGGAGCCGACCACCGATAGGAAAGAACAGACACTGAGCGAGGATAGAATCGTCGAAGCGGCCAAAGCGATGTTGCCCGATGACCTGCTAAGCCGCTTAGCTGCCGCCCAGTTTTCTGCGCGAAAGAACTCGAACTCGGGCAAATCCGGCGTGATTCACAAGTCGAAGCTTCGTGGTAGGCCAAGCGGAACCACCCCAGGGGACCCCCGTGATGGAGCTAGATTGGATCTCCTGGCAACCCTGCGCGCCGCGGTACCTTGGCAGAAGCTTAGAGGTAAGCCGAAGGGTAAGGCCTTGCTCCAGGTGAGCACGCAGGACTTCCGTGTGAAGCGTTTCCAGGAGCGATCACCCAGCGTGACTGTGTTCGCGGTAGACGCTTCCGGTTCTTCTGCCTTATACAGGCTTGCGGAAGCAAAAGGCGCGATAGAACTCTTACTCGCGGACTGTTATATTCGTCGCGACGAGGTGGCGCTGATCGCTTTCAAAGGCCAAGGAGCTGAACTACTACTTCCGCCCACACGTTCACTAGTTCGCGCTAAACGGTGTTTGGCAGCAATGCCTGGCGGTGGTGGTACGCCGTTAGCCAGCGCGATCGAGCTGGGCGCCATGACTCTGCAACAGCTTGAAAGGAAGGGCTGTACTCCAGTATTTGTGTTACTCACCGACGGGCGCGCAAACGTTAGCCGAGACGGCAGCACCGGTCGTGCGGCCGCGATGGATGATGCCAAGCAGGCAGCTACAAGTCTTCGCGCGCAGTCGGGTGCGAGAGGTCTTGTGATCGATACCTCGCCGCGTCCGCACCGAACAGCCGCTGAGCTCGCGGAGTGGTTGGCGGTCGATTATTTGCCACTGCCGAATGCGGATTCGAAGAACCTACAGGCGGCCGTATCGGCAACGGTAAACGCATGAACGCGGCAGTTAGGCGCAATCCTCCAGCCTACTGGCCTGGCTGCGAGAACGGGGCTCGCGCCAAGGTCGGGGAGATATCCTGGTACTTTCAGCGATCCGGGCATGGGGCAAAAAAACTGCTGTTTCTGCATGGAACGGGCGCGTCAGCACATTCTTGGAATCCGGTGGCGCGACTGCTAGAAAATAAGGCAGAGCTGCTGCTGGTCGATTTGCCCGGACAAGGGTTTTCTGAAATCGCCGATCCCGCACAGATTACGCTTGAAGGTATGGCGAGGGCGTTGCGACAGCTATTAAATTATTGCGACTTTTCGCCCACAGCAATCATTGGACACTCCGCTGGAGCCGCTATTGCCTGTTGTCTTTGCCTGAGGGGGAGCTACAACCCGGTACACGTGATTTCGGTAAACGGCGCACTTTTACCCTTTGGCCGCGCCGCGGCGCCCGTGCTGAGTTCCGCCGCCCAGCTCCTGGCATCTTCAAAAATGGTTCCTTATGTCGTAGCCGCGCATGCGGTGACTCGCTACCCCATCGAGCGAATGTTGCGCCGCACCGGATCGGAACTCACCGGTGAGATGGCGCGCTGCTATCGAACGCTCATGGCTTCGCCGAGCCATGTGTCTGGAACGCTGCGGATGATGGCGAACTGGGATCTGCATCAGCTTGAACGAAATTTGGACCGCCTCGAGCCCCATCTGCACCTGCTAGTAGGTGGTAACGACGAAGTGGTATCGCCCCGACAAGCCTATGAACTGCTCGACCGATATTCTGCGGAAGGCTCTTCAGCCGCTAGCCAAAATAGCGCCAGCATAAGCCTGAGAGAGCTTCCGAACCTTGGTCATCTCGCGCACGAAGAAGCTCCGGAGTTACTCGCAAACCAGATCCGCGAAATCCTAGCACTGCATTAGCTACACCTATTCATAATCCCACTAGCGATCAAGTGCTGGGCAAGCGTTGGTCGGACTGCTATCCTGCGGTGTAAATAAATATTTACATGTAATCTGTAAATGTTAATTAACATTCCGGCGGATGAGTCCTTGGCAGTACTTGGGTTAGTTCGCTCGGGGAGGCAGAGTCAAATGCACCGCAGCGATTGTCCTACTAGCAGCAGTATCCTATGAATAGCGTCGTCTCTGATCTTGCTCCTCCAAAAGCTGAGGGGCGTATCGGCATCCGCCCACATGCGATCATTATTGGCAGTGGATTCGGTGGACTCGCCGCTGCCATAAGACTCGCCGCTCGCGGTTATCGAGTGACCATACTGGAAAAACAAGATGCTCCGGGTGGACGAGCCTACGTTTACCGCCAGGACGGTCACACCTTTGACGCGGGGCCGACGATCATCACTGCGCCCTTCCTTTTGGAAGAACTTTGGCAGCTGTGTGGCCGGAAGCTCGAAGACGACGTTGATCTGCGCATGATGGCGCCGTTTTTTCAGATTCGCTTCGACGACGGTGAAACCTTCGACTACAGCGGCGATCCGGAGAAAATGCGAGCCCAAGTCGAGCGCTTGTCCCCAGGTGATGTGGCCGGCTATGAGAGCTTTCTGAAGAAGAGCGAGAAAGCTTATAAGCTGGGCTATCTAGAGCTGGGTACGATTCCCTACAACGGCGTGACCGATCTCATTAAGGCGGTCCCAAGCATGTTGAAGATGCAGGGTCTTCGCAGTCTTCACTCGCTAGTCCGCAGCCACGTAAAAGACCCACGAATTCAAATGGTACTCAGCTTTCATCCACTGTTTATCGGTGGGAACCCAATGTCGGTGACTGCCGTATACGCGCTGATTTCACACCTAGAACAAAAATTTGGCATGTTCTCCGTTGTGGGCGGTACCGGTGCTCTCGTCACGGCGATGGTGAATCTGATAAAGGAACAAGGTTCAACTCTGCGCCTAAACAGTACCGTGGATGAAATCCTTGTGGCGCAAGGGCGAACTACCGGTGTGCGCTTAGCTGATGGAGAGAAGCTGAGCGCCGATATCGTCGTATCCAATGCGGATGCCGCATGGACCTACCGCAACCTATTACCGGAAAGTGCGCGCCGCGTTTGGACCAATCGAAAAGTGGAGCGGGCGAGCTTTTCCTCCGGCCTGTTCGTGTGGTATTTCGGAACCGATAAGCGTTACGAAGACTTACCCCAACACTCCATCCTCTTAGGACCTCGCTACCAGGGGTTGCTTCGCGACATCTTTAAACGGCACCACCTCGCTGAGGATTTCAGCCTGTATCTGCATCGTCCGACGGAGCTCGACCCGGAGCTGGCACCAGACGGTTGCGATACCTTCTACGCCTTAGTACCGGTCCCGAATCTAGACGGCGACACGGACTGGACTCGCTATGCTGAAGTTCTGCGTAAGAAAGTCGAGACTCGTTTGGAAGAAACCGTGCTGCCGGGTTTTTCGTCCCGGATTACCACCTCAAAGCTTATGACTCCATTGGACTTCGAAAGTCGTTTGCATTCCTATCGCGGCGCGGGCTTCAGTTTTGAGCCTGTGCTGACTCAAAGTGCCTGGTTCCGGCCGCATAATAAGAGTGAAGACGTCGAAGGCTTGTATCTGGTAGGTGCCGGGACTCACCCTGGGGCCGGCGTCCCAAGCGTCATCACTTCGGCAAAGGTCATGGACGCGGTGGTGCCACCGGCGGAAGTGCTGTCCTAGCGCCTGGGGTTACTAAGATGCGCCTAGCAGTAGAAGAAAGCCAATACGATGCGTGAATCCAGGCCAAGAATACCCGCCGATCCGCGTTCTGATATTGCGTATTGTCGGGCCAAGATCCGCACCGGCTCGAAGAGTTTCTTCCTGGCGTCCCATCTTTTACCACCGGAAGTGCGCGACGCAGCCTACGCGCTCTATGCTTTTTGCAGAGAGGCAGACGACGCGATCGACGGCGGAGCCGACCCGTTTGTCGGACTCGCAGTATTCGAGTCGCGACTCGCTAGTTTGTATGGTGAGGCAGAGCCGGACAATGCTGTCGATCGTGCGCTTGCGCGCGTGATCGCCGAATACGGACTGCCGAAAACGGTACTGGAGGCTCTGCTTCAAGGTTTCGCTTGGGATGCTCAAGAAAGAACTTACAAAGATCTTTCCGGTGTCTACGGCTACGCGGTTCGGGTCGCGGGTTCCGTAGGCATCATGATGGCGCTGCTGATGCGGGTTCGCGATCCCCAATTGCTGGCCCGCGCGGCCGATCTAGGCGTGGCGATGCAGCTTACCAATATCGCTCGGGACGTTGGAGAAGACGCACGCAATGGGAGAATTTACCTTCCTATGCGTTGGCTTCGAGAGCACAACGTTGATACGCAGCGCCTGCTTGCCGAGCCTGCATACTCTTCGCAGCTGGCGAAGGTCGTCACCCGTTTGCTCAACGTCGCCGATTGTCTTTATGAACGTGCTGATTGTGGTATCGCAAGATTGCCGTCTAAATGTCGGCCAGGAATTTATGCGGCGCGTTTGCTCTACTCTGGCATCGGGCATGAGTTAATGCAGCGTGGTTGCGACAGTGTCTCGCAGCGGACTGTGCTCCCAGTTCGCAAGAAATTTTTGCGGGCTGCGCAGGCACTTACGCAGCCGAGCTTTAAGCAAGATCTATTTGCTGCGGAACCGCTACCGCAAGTACGCTACCTGATTCGCGCAGTCGAGGGCTTACCGGTCGATGAGCTCGCGTCACCATTTGCAAAGCCAACGGGTGATTTGGAGTGGATGCTCACTCTCTTTGGGGAGCTCGAGCGCCGCGATCGGGAACTCCACTCTAAGAGTAGCGGGCTCAGGGAACCCGCGGCATTCTGAATGGTAGGAGTGTTTGAACCCACGGCTGCTGAAAGCGCTCCATACACAGACTTTCGTGAAAGCCATTACCGTGCCGACCGTGCCTCGCCGTTCGAATTAAGGAGCGAGCGTAAAAGGGCGTGTCTTCGAGTGTTCGCTCAAGCCGGTCATCATAGTCAGTAGAACTGGGAACGTTTCGGTCAACGCGCCAAATGTCGGTCGACCTCATAGCCCTCGCGTCGGTCGCCTCCGTTTCCCGAATACCACCATCCGCATCGAAACTGAGGGCGAAGCGTTTGGGCTGACGCAGGTGCGGGCGGGTTTCATAACGCACGGCACACTCGTCATCGTGTAGGCGCACCCGCGCCCAATCCCAACCCGTGAAGCCATCGGCGAGTGGTTCATTACCTTCGTTTGAGTCGACGTAGCCGTCCCCACTCCAACTCGTATTCATTCCTGGAAAGTCTACTTCCACTCTCGCAATTGGCGCGATTGGGTTCCACCGGTGTCTTCCTAGCTCATCGAGAAGAATCGTATGCTTCGTCACTGCAGAGGGCGTGACCCGAATGCGACCGACCATTTTTCTTGGTACCGGCACACACCATTCGTTGATATTGGCGCTAAGAATCTCTCCATTCCATCGAAGTTCGCTGGGCCCGAGCGCAAAGTGATTCTTGGATCGGCGCAGCGACTGAGCGGATCGCTCCGTCATGCTCCAGCGCTTTCGTCCGTTTGGACCATAGAGAATTGTATTGAATGCACAATGCTGTTCTGGGCTGCATAGGTGCTTGCGACGTTCTCGAGCGTAGTAGGGAGAGAATACGCTGCCAACGAACACAATCAGCGTCAGTGCGTTCTGCCCATCATCGCTAATGGCATCTATGTACCACCACAGATAGCCGTTTTTTGCCACGCTGCGCCCAAAATCTAGCGCGAAGCCACGATGTTCGTAGGCCGGCGAGTTCAAATGCTCGCTGAAAATGGTCGTCTCCACGGCTTGAGACGGCCCTGCAAAAGCATGTGGAGGAACGTTCATGACGCCTTGTATTCCGTGAGTGTCTAAATTAGTGTACATGATAAATGTAAACTAAAATAAACAAAACGCGCATTTGTTTGCGCTGTTGAAATGGGGTCGAGCTATGTCGGTGACCAAAAGTGACTTCGAGTCGGTTCTGCGCGATATCGTCGCCGAGGCGGCTGATTCTCGTTGCCCTCCAAAACTTGCTGCTGCGTTACGGCACTCGGTGTTTCCCGGTGGTGCTCGGGTGCGGCCCAAGCTCTGCCTGGCTGTGGCATTGGCCAATGGTGGAGATGCACCGCAGCTTACTGCGGCGGCGGCGGCATCCGTAGAACTACTGCATTGTGCATCGCTTGTACACGATGACCTGCCTTGCTTCGACAACGCTGCGGAACGACGCGGGCAAGCCTCTGTGCATCGGGCGTTTGGTGAGCCGCTGGCTGTCCTTGCCGGCGATGCGCTTATTGTGGCCGCGTTTTCGTCTTTAGCGCGCGCAGACTTACCCGCGCAAGAAAGAGTCCCTGCACTGTTGCGTATTATTGCTACGGGCGTCGGTTCCCCTTGCGGCATCGCTGCCGGGCAAGCCTGGGAGTCAGAGCCAGTCGTCGATGTATCCCTTTACCATCAGTCGAAAACCGGAGCTTTGTTTATTGCTGCGACAGCGGCCGGTGCAGCCAGTGCCGGCGTCGACGTAGCGCCATGGGTTGCGCTAGGGCACAAAATAGGTGAAGCCTATCAGGTCGCCGACGATATCCAGGACGCCACAGCGACGACCGCAGAAATTGGCAAGCCAATCGGTGTCGACGATGCGCTCGCGCGACCTAACATCGTGCGCGAACGGGGCTTGGAGGGCGCTATCCACCGCCTTCGCGAGCTGGTTGAAGAGGGCGTAGCTGCGGTACCTGAGTGTCCGGGGCGTAGTGAGCTTCAAGAAGTTGTTAGGCAGCAGTCGCAGCGCTTCTTGCCGCGAGCCTGTGAACCGGTGGCTGCCTGAACTCCCTAATCACAGAACGGGGCGGGGAGGGCGCCGCTTCCGCACCCGGGGCTGATAATCGCGGACCCGTAGAAACGATTCGGCGGTTTCGCGACCGTTTACTGGCAGATACTGGCTTCCATCAGCGAGTACTTCGTTTTCCTGTTTTCCGAGGCATCGCTCAGCGACGCGCACGACAGCTCTTCGCAATTGCCACCGGCTTCAGTCATACACAGGTTCTCACTGCCTGTGTGCAGCTTGATCTGTTTGAGTTTCTCGCAAAGGGGCCGCGAGCCACAGCAGAAGTCAGTAAATTCGCCGCCATGACCGACGACGCGGCCCGTTGCTTGCTCCGGGCTGCTTCTGAGCTTGATTTAGTCGTTGAAACTCGTAGCGGACTATGGCGACTGGGCGAATTGGGTGCCGCTACCCGCGGCAACCCGGGTATTACCGCGATGGTGAGGCACAACCAATTGCTTTACCGCGACCTCATTAATCCGACGGAAATACTTAGAGAACGCGGCGATACAGAGCTTAGTCGTTATTGGACCTACACCCGGGCAGACAATCAATCAGCGAATGCTAGCGCGCAGGTGTATAGCGACCTGATGGCCCAGTCGCAGAGCTTTGTAGCGGATGATGTACTGGCTCACGCGCCAATCGCAGGTAGAAGGCATTTGCTAGATATTGGCGGTGGAAGCGGCGTTTTTGCTTCCGAAGCGCTGCGTCGCTATCCAAAGCTAGAAGCTACCGTGTTCGATTTGCCGACCGTTGCCCCGTTGGCGGAAGAGCGCTTTCGCGAGCTAGAACTGGCTGATCGGGGATGCGCTGCGGCCGGCAGCATGTTCGACGATCCTTTACCGCGAGATGCGGACATCGTATCGCTGGTGCGCATTCTTCATGATCACGACGACCAGCCAGCGCAATCTCTGCTCAAGGCGGTGCGGGACGTAATCAGTGAAGACGGTATCTTGCTAATCGCCGAACCTATGGCGGGCACTAAGGCAAGCCCAAGTGTCGGCGTGTATTTCCAGCTCTACCTGTGGGCGATGCAAAGTGGCCGCCCCCGCACTCGAGAGGAGTTGACAGCGATGCTCCGCGATGCGGGTTTTGGCTCCATTCGCGAAGTCAAAACCTATCAGCCGCTTTTGGTTCGTCTCCTTATTGCAAAGCCCACCTAGCGTCGCTTCTTGACGCCAGTGAGCGTGCATAGAGATCGCGAGCGCGCCGCTTGACTCGCGCTAATAGAGAACAGGGGCAGCTTGCGCTCGCAATGAGCCATCAGATACGCGTCCACTGCATTTTCCAGCCATCAAACCGTCCCTTCAATCATCCTTCAGATAGTTGTCATTTAGTCTTGACAGTACTAACTGTCTATATAAACTGACATTAAATAAGAAACTGATCTGAGAGCGCTCTTGCGAGAGGAACGCAGACATTGAATGCGAGCACCGCTACTGCCGTTGTGTTCGAAAAGCCTGGGGTTATGACCTTGCGCAGCGTAGGTCTAACGCAGCCGGCACCGAGCCACTGTGTTGTCGATATGCTGTGGAGCGGAATAAGCACTGGCACAGAAAGACTGCTCTGGGACGGTCGTATGCCTCCCTTTCCTGGATTGGCCTATCCGCTAGTGCCCGGGTATGAGTCGGTCGGTCGCATCTCTCATGCGGGAGAAGCGGCAGGGTTTACTGAGGGCCAGCTGGTCTTTGTGCCGGGTTCACCAGGATATACCGACGTAAGCGGTTTGTTTGGTGCTACCGCCGATCGCGTTGTGGTTGAAGCAGAGCGCCTTGTGCCTATTGATGAATCCTTGGGCGAACAGGGCACTCTGCTAGCGCTAGCCGCGACGGCCCATCACTGCGTCACTCGTCTGGGTGACGGCAACCTACCGGAACTCATCGTAGGCCATGGCGTTCTAGGTCGTTTGGTCGCTCGCTGCGCAATTGCCCTTGGCGGTAAACCTCCAGTGGTTTGGGAGGCAAACGAAGCGAGAAAGTCGGGTGCGCAGGGCTATCAGGTGCTGACCCCGGAAAGAGACGGCAGCAGCACTTACCAGCACATCATTGATGTCAGCGGTGATCCGAGCTCTCTCGATACCTTAATTCCACGCCTCACACCTAGAGGGCACATAGTGCTGGCGGGGTTTTATCACGAACGTCGGCAGAATTGGGGGCCGGTCGCCTGAGATGTCAGACTGCGCGAAGGATCGGATGAGGATCGCCGCCACCACGACTATCGGGGCCAGCATCGCCACGCGGATCAGTTTCACCAAAGTGGCTGTGTCGCCCGTGGACTCTGAAATCGAAAACCCCGCACCGACAACCTGCGCCACATCGTGGATCGTCCCACCGAGGAATACGCCACCTTCGAGATCGTTGAGATCGAGCGTCTTAACGAGGATTGGATAAGCAATCATCGCGATAGTCGACAGAAGGGTCACGCCCACGACAGTAAAAATCAGCCGCTCTTCTGAACGTTTGTCCTGCGGCAAGATGGCAGAGATCGCCATTGCCGCCGAGGCCCCGCAGATCGCCACGGACCCCGAGGTCAGAAACGCAAACCGCCATGCACTGCCGAAAAACCGCGCGACCGCGAAGCCGAACGCGATGGTCAGAAGAACCGACCCAACGACAAGCAAAAGTAATTCCCACCCAAGCCCCACCATCAGAGAGGCGGAGATACGAATGCCCAACAGCGCAACACCCAGCCGAAGGATCGTTTTCGCAGCGAAGGAAATGCCTTCCACGGCGCGACCTTCTTCGCTGAGGAAACTGACAGCAATCCCCAAAAGCAACGCCATCAACATAGCAGGCGTCGCATAGTGTTCGGCCAAAAACTGAGCGGATACAGCGACCAGAACAGCCACTAACACGCCGGGAAACAGCACCTGTGCCCGGTTTTTAAGATGGGTGGGATCAAGGGATGCCAAAGCCATATGTCGTCTCTAACGCTCGCGTTTCATATGGGTCGCATCCAGCCCATCAGGGCGTGCTGCCGGTTTCGTTCATCGACATGGCTTGCAGAACCGTGACCGCAATCATCTGCGTCACATCCTCGGCGCTACAGCCACGGGACAGGTCATTGGCTGGGCGGGCAAGGCCTTGCAGGATGGGGCCGATGGCGGCGTAACCGCCGACCCTCTGGGTGATCTTATAGCCGATATTGCCCGCATCGAGATCCGGAAAGATCATCACATTGGCGCGGCCCGCTACATCCGATCCCGGCGCCTTGCTGTCGCCCACAGACGGAACAAATGCGGCGTCAAACTGCAACTCCCCATCGGCCTGCAAATCCGGGTGCGCGGCTTTCAAAATGCCGAGAGCATCGGTGACTTTGCTCACACGCCCATGCCGCGCGCTGCCTTTGGTGGAAAACGACAGCATCGCGAACATTGGTTCCTCGCGCAGAAACGCCCGGCAGGACGCCGACGACTGCGCGGCAATGGCGGCCAATTCCTCGGACGAAGGATCAATCACCAAACCGCTGTCCGAATAGATCATCGCCCGGCCAGGACCGTCCGGCGGATACATCGAGAAAAAGCTCGACACCATCGGCGCATCCGCTGCCTTGCCGATCACCTGAATGGCCGTGCGCACCACGTCCGATGTCGTCGCCACAGCACCGCCGACCGTGCCCGTCGCATGGCCTTCGCGCACCAGCATCGCGGCATAAACCAGCGGCGATCGTACAGCCTCAACCGCAGCCGCCTCATCCACACCTTTGTGCTTGCGCAACTCATGAAACGCAGCGGCAAACCCTTCGGTCAGGTCTGACGTTACCGGGTCATGTACCTTGTCAGCAGGCGCGTCTCCGTGCCCCTCTCGTCCCACGAAAATCACATCCGCAAGCCCCGCCGCTTCCGCAGCCAAGCCACCTGCGATCACACGCGGGTCTTCCCCCTCGCTCAATGCGATGATGGGGCGGTCTGCTGGCGGGTTTTCCGCCAGCAGTTCTGTTGGTGTTAAGGTCATAAAAGGCCCTTAGACGACCTGCTCAACCATGTCGTCAGCGCTGATGCCTGCCACACGGACGGGCTGCTTCATCGCATCACGACGGAACGGATCACCCAACTCTTGGTTCAGCATCACTTCGATCAGAGTGGTCACATTGTTTTCCATCTGATCCTTGATGGCGGTGTTCAGCACATCGGTCAGCTCATCCATGGTCCGCGCCGCAACACCTTTCAGGCCACAAGCCTGCGCGATGCCGGCATAAGACACTTCGGTGTCGAGTTCCGTGCCCACGAAGTTGTCGTCAAACCAAAGCGTCGAATTCCGCTTTTCCGCGCCCCACTGGTAGTTGCGGAAAACGATCTGCGTGATCGCGGGCCAATCGCCACGGCCAATCGCCGTCAGCTCATTCACCGCAATCCCGAAGGCCCCGTCACCAGCGAAACCCACAACCGGCACATCCGGCTGACCGATCTTCGCACCCACAATGGAG
>JBCBZV010000237.1:0-3758 GCA_039815155.1 Pseudomonadota bacterium | reverse complement strand
GAACGCACCCAAAAGAAGCGCTACATTGTTCCCTACCCAGAGCGGGTGTACGGAGAAGACGCGAAGAATCTGAAGTATCGGGCCAATTGGAATCCTCCGGTTATCACCTCTCCTCACGATCACTCGGTGGTTTACTACGGTACCCAATTCCTCCTCAAAAGCGTTGATCGAGGCATGAACTGGGAAGAAGTGAGCCCCGATCTGACACGGAATAATCCGGATCACCTCGGGCGTAATGGCGGGCCGCTTACGCCAGAAAACGTGGGCGCGGAGTACTACCACACAATCTACTACATCGTTGAATCGAAAAACGAAGAAGGGACCCTATGGGTGGGGGCGGACGACGGGTTACTGCACCTGACTAGAGATGGCGGTAGTAGTTGGACTGACGTATCTCCACCTCATCGTGGCGAAGCGATGATAAACGCTATTGAACTTTCGCCCCATACGGAAGGCACCGCCTACGTCGCGGTAACCGGTTATAAGTTGAATGACTTTAAGCCCTACATTTATCAAACCAAAGATCATGGTAAACGTTGGATTCGGATTGATCGGGGCCTCCCCGATGGCGCATTTGTGCGGGTTGTTCGCGAAGACCCCACCGTCGCTGGATTGCTTTATGCCGGGACCGAGAAGGGCTTATTCGTATCTTGGGATGATGGTGCCCGCTGGCAGCCAGTAGAGCTCAACCTGCCCGCGGTGCCGATAACCGATGTGCGTGTACGCGAAGACGCGCTAGCACTTTCTACCCAAGGTCGTGCTTTTTGGGTGTTGGACGATCTCTTTGTGATTCGAGAAGCGGCGCGTGCATCGGTCGACGACCTTTACGTCTATACACCACCATCATTGACCATGGGGCGTCCGCCAAACCGCGCTAAGAACCATGAGGGTGAAAATCCTTCCGCCGACATACCAATTTACTATTACTTGGCAAAGGAACTTGGGGAAGACGATGTGCTGACCCTTGAAATCTTCGACGCAAAGGGAACTCTTGTTCGCCAATACAGCAGCAAAGAGAGCGCCCATGACCGTTGTCGGCTAGCCGGTATGGATCCGCGAAGTCCGTTTACCATCGAATATCCGGCAACGAGCGCCGGTTTGCAGCGCTGGGACTGGGACATGCAAGCGACCAATCTGCCCTGCGTCGATGGACACTTCCTTTTTGATGGCTATTCGGGTCCATCCGTCGCCCCGGGCCGTTATTCGGCTCGCATAAGCGCGGGCACGAGTTCCGTAGCTGTGCCGCTAGAAGTGCTTCCCGATCCGCGGGTGAACGCCAGTGAAGCTGAGTTAATTGGGTGGGTGTCGATGCAAAATCGGGTGACTGCTACGCTGGTCGAAGTGCTGGGGGGCCTTGAACAAGCCAAAACGGCTCGCAGCGACTTACAGCAATTGGCCGCGAAGAGCGACGATGCGGCGTTTCAGGAACTTACTCAGTCGGCGCTCGAAGCGATCAACCAATGGGAGGCAGAGGTAACCGAGCTTCGTCATAAAACCCTCGAAGATGAGGACGCCTGGGTCATGAAGATCGATGGCCAGTTGCGCCATCTGCTCGGTGTTATCGAGAGCGGTGGCGCACCGGTGACCACTGGCGCACAAGATCGCTATGCGGATCTTGTCGCGCAGTGGTCTCAGCTTAAAAATCAGCTAAGGGAAATCACAACTAAGCATCTCCAGGTTGTGAATGATTGGGCATCCGCGCATTCAGTCCCGCACGTAAACATGTTCGCTAGCGATGAATAGTGATCAATCAAAGATGAGGCACTAGCGCGCGATAGGCTGCTAAGACGCTCAACTAGAATTTAAAGTGCGAAAATAGAGACAGCACAGAGATGTTGACACTCCATCATTTAGAGTACTCCCAGTCTTTTCGTATTCTATGGCTGCTAGAAGCCTTAGAAGCGAAATATGAGCTGATTAGCTATGAGCGTCATCCGAAAACGATGCTCGCACCAAAAAGCTACAAACGATTATCGCCTTTGAGTTCTGCACCGGTGATAACTGATGGAGATCTCGTGCTTGCTGAAAGTAGCGCGATCATGGACTACATCTTAGATCAACACCCCAGGTCCCGGCTCAGACCAAAAGCCGGTGGGAAGCATCGCCAGCGCTATTTATTTTGGTTTCACGCGGCGCAAGGCACGATGATGCCTATATTACTGCTAGACACTCTATTCCTGATGATGCGACAGCGTTCTCCCTTACCGCTCAAGCCCTTGCTATTTGGCATGGCGCAGCTTGTTCGTTTCGTCTATTCGAAACCGCGCTTGGACGGACTACTTGAGCTTGCAGAGCGAGATCTGGCAAGTTCCAAATGGTTCGCAGGTCCCGAACTTACTGCAGCGGATATTCTCTTAAGCTATAACATGGTGGCTGCCCACAAACGGGGCTTAGTCAATGATGCCCATCCAAACTGTCTGCGCTGGTTGGATCAGATGGAACAGGAGCCGAGTTTTCAGCGAGCGCTCGCCAGGGATGGGCGCGACACGATAACCCTTAGTATGAGTTAGCCCTGGGCGCTAAATGGCTATGGCGCCTGGTGCTCAGGCAAGGGGAAACGTCGGAGCTTGCGTTCGATGAGCCTGCTTAATCACGAAATCGTAAAACGAATTAGGTTTCGTTAAGGCTTTAGCACGAGGTCAACGAGTAATTCATGGGCCAGAAAAATATAGAAGACTTTTACTACAACGCCGCGGAGACACTCTGCCTCCTCTACGCCATGTTTCCCGTTCGAAGCATTGTTCTCGTCGAAGACATCTGTGGTCCGATCAAATGGGACTTAACTGGGCTACCCGATCGTAAGTCTCAGGCTTGCTTTGAGGCCATGATTTGGTTGTCTGAGCATGACTTGCTCAGCTACCGAAGTATCGAAGATAGAAA
Source organism: Pseudomonadota bacterium (assembly GCA_039815155.1). GTDB lineage: Bacteria > Pseudomonadota > Gammaproteobacteria > Pseudomonadales > Halieaceae > Congregibacter. The sequence goes on along the minus strand of JBCBZV010000237.1, from coordinate 878 downwards.
TGTCGGCTTAGAGGGAGCAGTTCTAACGCAAAAGGCTTTTGTACTCCTAACTAGCCCGATGACTTGGGAAGGGGCGGAGCCTGCCTGTCGAATTGACGCATTAAACGAGGCGCGTAGAGGACTCGCCTACGCGAACGTCTACACCATTATGAGCGACTTCCTTCGGTCGAACTGCCTATGGAATGCACCAGCTACGCAGTTTCCTCTGATTCGGAGTGAAACAATCGCGATGCACGTTGAAGAAAACGATTGAGTCAAGCTTGCCGCTGTTTTGATTGTGATTGGGCGACTTTCTTTCTTGATGTAAACCATTATCATCTGCAACCCCTATCTACGTCAGCGAATTCGAGGATCTAACAGCGTGAAAATTGGAATGGTTTTCGGCAGCACCACCGGAAATACAGAAGACGCAGCCGAACTTATCCGAGCCGAATTGGCTGGCCGGGTGGAAGCTGTACACAACGTACAAGGCATGGAATTGCAAGACATGACCCAGTACGACGTGCTGTTAGTCGGGATACCTACTTGGGATATTGGTCAGCTTCAGGAGGATTGGGAGCGACGTTTGATGGACGTTGCGAATCTTGATTTTGACGGTGTTCAAGTCGCCTTCTTTGGTGACGGTGATCAGTTTGGTTATCCAGATAATTTTCAGGACGCAATGGGCATCATTCGAGAACTCTTTGTGGCCTGTGGCGCAAAAGCGGATATTGGTCACTGGCCCGCAGAAGACTACGACTATCAGGAGTCAAAAGCGCTGATCAACGGTAAATTCGTCGGTTTGGCCCTGGACGATTTGCAGCAACCAGAGAAGTCCGAGGAGCGAATTCAGGGCTGGGTGTCTCAGGTCTTAGAGGAAGTGGGTGTCGGCTGAGATG
>JBCBZV010000021.1:0-41620 GCA_039815155.1 Pseudomonadota bacterium | reverse complement strand
TCGACGGCCCCTCCCTGCACGGGACCTCCGTGGATAATGATACCGTCGTCAAGAACCTCGTTGCCTACGCCCAAGGTTGTCAGTCCGATCGCCATGCTGGCAATTCGGTCACTTTCCTTTACACGAAGTTCTTCCGCACCGCGCAGTACCGTCGTACCGGAAGCGCAGGCCGCGGCAATAAACAGCGCAGGGAACTCATCAATGGCAAGCGGTACGAGGTCAGACGGGATTTCAATGCCGCGCAACGGCGCTGATCGCACGCGGATATCTGCCACCGGTTCCCCACCCACTATCCGTTTGTTGCTCAGGGACAAATCCGCACCCATCAGACGCAAAATTTCTATCACACCAGTACGAGTTGGATTGACGCCAACGTGGGTGAGTAGAACGTCTGAGCCAGCACCTATGCTCGCGGCGACTAGAAAGAACGCCGCCGAGGAAATATCCGCAGGGACATCGATCTCCGTAGCGCTTAGGCGTCCTCCACCGCTCAGAGAAACTAGGCCATTTTCCGAAGCTAGCTCATAGCCGAAGCCCCTGAGCATACGTTCCGTATGATCGCGGGTCGGAGCCGGCTCGGATACGCTCGTGGTTCCGTTGGCGAATAACCCGGCGAGTAATACGGCCGATTTGACCTGCGCACTCGCCATAGGCAGCTCATAGTGAATACCTGCAAGCGCTTTGCCACCCACAACACGTAACGGCGGTCGACCGCCCTCCGCCGACCGGATTTCGGCACCCATAGTGGCAAGCGGCGTGATGATGCGCTGCATCGGTCTTTTCTGGAGCGAAGCATCTCCGTATAGCTCCGAGTCAAAGGTCTGCCCAGCCAGGATTCCGGCCATCAGGCGCATACCCGTACCCGCATTTCCCATGTCGAGAGCCTCAGCAGGGGCACGTAGGCCGTCTACTCCCACTCCTTCTATAGTTAGGGTCCCCGCACTCGGACCGCTAATCTCGACACCCATCGCGCGAAACGCGCGGACAGTCGCCAGCACGTCCTCACCCTCAAGGAGCCCGGTCACATGCGTCCTACCATCGGCTAGAGCGCCGAACATTACAGAGCGATGAGAGACGGACTTGTCACCGGGTACGCGTAACTCGCCGGTGAGCACTCCGCCGGGCTCAAGTAAGAAATCCATGGACCTTAAGTACTCCGCCGGCTGACTGTCTTAAAAAGTGACGTGAACACGCAATATCATCAGGATGGAGTGCGTGTGCTACCCGCTCTCTGCTCGCGCTGTTCGACTTTCAAATTCCTTTGCAAACGCATCGCGTGCTCGTTTTGCACCGGAGAAAACTTGCTGTAGGCGTTCTCCATCGAGGTTTTCAATAGAAGTCCTCAACGCTTGAAAATGACCGTCAAACACATCCATGGCCACCAGGAGTGCGTCGCGGTTGGCGAGTGAAATATCGCGCCACATTGTTGGATCGCTTGAGGCGATTCGAGTGAAATCGCGAAATCCTCCCGCCGCGTGCTGAAACACATCATAGTTATTTTCGCCAGAAGCTAGCGCATCGACTAGCGCAAAGGCCAGCACGTGCGGCAGGTGGCTGGTCTGCGCGAGAATCGCATCATGAGCTTGTGGCGTCATCAAATGAAGGGTGGCGCCGGTGGCCTTCCAAGCACCCGCGACCAAATCTATCGCATCGCGGTTCGTATGTTCCCGCGGTGTTAGAATGACCTGATGCGCGTCGAACAGGTCTCGGCGCGCAGCTAGGTATCCGGAGCGCTCAGAACCGGCAATTGGGTGCCCGGGAACGTAGCAGTCGGAACAAGCTTCGGATGCGGCATCAGCTACCGCGATCAAGGGACCCTTGACGCTCGCAACGTCCGTAACTACACCGGAAAAATCCCCCGCAAGGACTTGCTCCAACAGTAATTCACAAGCCTGGGTGGGCACAGCCAGAACCAGTAAATCCACGCAAGCCGACAAGTCCGCGAAGGACGACACTGATCGGTCGATGATTCCCCGTCCGATAGCACCTTCGGAAACGGCTGCGTCGGCGTCCCATCCGATCAGTTCTGAGGCAAAGTCCGCTGCTTTTAGCGACAGGGCTAGAGAACCGCCAATCAGACCGATACCGGCAATCCCAACACGGGGTCGTGAGATCGCCCGTGGACCGCTCAAAGCACAGCCTGCGGATAGGATCCCAGCGGTTTGAGGAGCAAGGACTGCTCCTCAAGCTCACGCATGATCGTCGCGATGGTAGGGTCTGTCAGATGCCCTTCAAATTCGATGAAGAATACATAGGCCCATTTTTCCGTACGCGAGGGTCGCGTATCGATTCGGGTCAGGCTCACCCCATACTTGCGAAAAGGGTCCAAAAGTGTAAATAGCGCGCCGGGCTTGTTGCGGCTCGATACCACGATAGACGTCTTATCGCGCCCACTCTCCGGCAACTCATTGCGCCCGATAACCAGAAATCTGGTGGTGTTGTCCGGAGCGTCTTCAATGTGCGGCGACAGTTTCGCAAGGCCGTAGGTTTCCGCGGCCATATCGCCAGCAATCGCCGCGACTCCTGCTGTGGTTGCCGCCATGCGAGCCGCCTCGCCGTTGCTGCTTACAGCTTGACGTTGTACCCGTGGCCAGTTCGTGTCGAGCCAGTTTCGACACTGAGCTAACGCTTGCTGATGGGCACAGATCTTTTGGATCTCAGTTGCTTCCATGCCAGGCCTAACAAGCAGATGGTGGTTAATACGCATCTCTACTTCGCCCGATATCTTTAGCGGTGAATCGATGAAGCTATCGAGCGTGTGACTCACCATGCCTTCCGTAGAATTCTCTACCGGAACGACGCCGTAGTTGCACTGACCAGACTCGACCTCGGAAAACACCGAATCGATAGTCACCTGGGGAACACAAATCGCCGCATGACCAAAATGTTTCATAGCGGCGGCCTGCGTAAAGGTCCCCTCTGGACCAAGGTAAGCCACTTGCAGCGGACGCTCTAAAGCCAGGCAAGCCGACATAATCTCGCGAAACACGTGGGCTACATTCTCGCCTGGGAGCGGTCCCTCGTCCCGCTCCATGATCCGTCTCAGTACCTGGGCTTCACGCTCCGGTCGATAGTAGACGACTTCTTGAGTCGCCGAACCGGCCTCGGCAGCCTTGTGCATATCTTCAAGTTTTATTGCAGCGACGCGTTGCGCGCAGCGTGCTCTTTGCGCGATCAGCGCTTGAATTTGCGTGTCGATGGCATCGATATCAGCGCGAACGGTTTCTAGGTCGCGTGCATCATCAGAGGAGACTAGCGCAGACACCGATGACGACAGCTCGCCCCTAGCGGCCGCCTGTTCTGAGTTCGCGGGGCCCTCTGGGCTACTTGCCGGCTGTTCTTCCCTATCGCTCATGGTGCGCGTTCGTATCAGCCGTGACGAGCAGCGAAATCATTCATGAAGCTGATGAGCGCCTCTACCGCTTCCATTCCAGTAGCGTTGTAGATACTCGCGCGCATGCCGCCTACCGATCGGTGTCCCTTCAAATTGAGCAGTCCCGCCGCATCAGCCTCCGAGAGGAAGAGGGGATCTAATTCATCACTGGCTAGCGTAAACGGGACGTTCATCCAGGAGCGGTCGGCCGGTGCCACGGGATTGGCGTAGAAATCGTTGCCATCGATAGCATTGTAGAGGGCTGCGGCCTTACCTCGATTAATCTCGGCGATCGATTCAAGGCCACCTTGCGCTTCCAGCCACTCAAACACCAGGCCCGCGAGATAAATCGAGTAGGTTGGCGGCGTATTGAGCATCGACCCGGCTTCATCTGCTAACTGCCAGCTCATCATTGATGGGCACTGCTCCATGCTTTTGCCGTACAGGCTGCGCCGCACAATCAGAATCACCAGCCCCGCCGGACCAATATTCTTTTGCGCACCAGCATAGATCACATCAAACTTGTCTACCTCGATCGGGCGCGACAGCAAAGTAGACGACATGTCTGCAACCAGTGGCACCTCGTGTTCCGGCAGCCAGTGAAACTCAATGCCGTCAATGGTCTCGTTGGGTGTGATATGAAGATAGGCTGCATCGCCAACAGCTTCCCAGTTCTGCTGCTCAGGGATCGCCCTAGGCATCGTGTCCGTGGTCTTTGAAACTTCGTTGACCGCACCAAAGCGAGCGGCTTCCTTAATGGCTTTTTTGGACCACTGCCCCGTGTTCGTATAGGCGTAGGAGGTATTCGAGCCTCCCAAATTCAGCGGAACCGCCGAAAACTGCGTCGTAGCACCGCCCTGAGCAAAAATGACCGCAAACTCATCACTCACTCCCAGCAAGCGGCGCAGGCTGGCTTCCGCCGCGGCTACCGTGTCGACCACTTCCTTCGAGCGGTGACTCATTTCCATAAACGACATGCCGTGGCCGTGCCAATCCAGCATTTCTTGAGACGCCCGCTCGAGCACCGCCGCAGGCAGTGCGGCAGGTCCAGCGCAAAAATTAAAAGAACGGCTCACGATTCCACCTCATCTGATTCTGCTTCACCGGTGTCCACGATCCGTTCGACCTGTACGAGGGACTCACCCTCTTTTGTTCTGATAATGCGCACGCCCTGTGTATTGCGCCCCTGTTGGGACACTTCATCTGCGCTCGTGCGAACCAGGGTGCCTTGATTGGAAATCAGCATAAGCTCGTCGCCATCATAGACCTGTAAGGCGCCTACCAAGCGTCCATTGCGTTCTGAACTGGCAATTGCAATAACGCCCTTACCGGCACGCCCCTTGGTCGGAAAATCCCCGACTGATGTTCGTTTGCCGTAGCCGTTCTCACTGACCGTAAGTACCGTACCGCTGGGATCCGGAATCAATAGGCTGATCATGCTGTGACCGGATGCGAGATTAATACCACGCACACCGCGACTCGCACGCCCCATGGGGCGCACCTCATTCTCACGAAAACGCATCGACTTGCCTTCGCTACTGAAGAGCATCACGTCACTGCTTCCATCGGTAATGGCGGTGCCGACGAGAACATCATCGTCCTCTAAGACAATCGCCCGCAGACCGGCGGAGCGCGGCGCGAAGCTGCCGAGCTCCGTCTTCTTAACATAACCCTTAGCCGTCGCCATGAAGATGAAGCGATTTTCTGTTTCTCCTTCTAAAGGCAAAATCGAAGTAACCCGTTCGCCTTCGTCTAGCTGCAGCAGGTTCACCATCGGGCGACCACGAGAGGTACGTCCGGCGACGGGAATCTGATACACCTTCAGCCAGTAGACTTTGCCAAGATTGCTGAAGCAAAGCAGCGTGTCGTGCGTATTGGCGATAAGAAGATGCTCAACAAAGTCTTCGTCTTTCACGGTGAGCGCCGCTTTGCCCATGCCGCCTCGCCGCTGCACCTGATACTCCGCCAACGGTTGCGTTTTCGCATAGCCGCCGTGAGACAGAGTAACTACTCGGTCCTCCGGAGTTATCAGATCTTCGGCGGTGAGGTCTTCCTGCGAATCGCGAATCTCCGTGCGGCGCTCATCGCCGAACTCAGTCGCAATCTCTTCGAGCTCCTCACGAATGACCTGAAGGAGGCGTTCGGGGTCTTCCAGAATATCCAATAGGTCTGCTATTTCCGCGAGTTTGTCTTGGTACTCTTTGAGCAGCTTTTCGTGCTCAAGGCCGGTTAGGCGGTGCAAGCGCAAATCAAGAATCGCTTGCGCTTGCGCTGGGGACAGCCGGTATTCACCGTCGTGAAGGCCGAAGATAGGATCGAGATCATCAGGCTTGCAAGCGGCAGCGCCTGCTCGTTCTAACATGCTGGTGACTTCACCGGGCACCCAGAGCGCGTTCAACAAACCCTCGCGGGCATCGGCGGGGCTTGGCGAGTTTTTAATAAGCTCAATGACCCGATCAATATTCGCAAGCGCAATGGCCAGGCCCTCGAGCACATGACCGCGCTCGCGCGCCTTGCGCAGCAGAAACACCGTTCTTCGTGTAACCACTTCCCGGCGGTGCCGTAAGAAAGCTTCGAGCACCTCCTTAAGGTTGAGGATCTTTGGCTGCCCATCGACCAGGGCCACCATATTGATCCCGTAGACGCTTTGAAGCGCCGTTTGCGAGTACAGGTTATTGAGCACTACGTCGCCGATTTCGCCACGGCGCAGCTCAATCACGATACGCAGACCATCTTTGTCTGACTCATCTCGAAGCTCGCTGATTCCCTCGAGTTTCTTCTCCTTTACTAACTCGGCGATCCGCTCAATCAGCCGGGCTTTGTTGAGCTGATAGGGAATTTCGTGAACGATGATCGTATCTCGTCCGGACTTCTCATCGCTGATGACCTCTGCTTTTGCGCGAACGTAAATTCGTCCGCGTCCCGTGCGGTAGGCCTGCACGATACCTGCGCGGCCATTGATGATCGCCGCCGTGGGGAAATCGGGCCCAGGCACATAGCGCATCAAGTCATCGATGCTGCTGTCTGGTTCGTTTATCAAGGCCAGACAAGCATTTATAACCTCTCGAAGGTTATGCGGCGGGATGTTTGTAGCCATGCCCACCGCGATGCCTGCGGACCCGTTGACCAGAAGGTTGGGGACGCGGGTGGGCAGGACCGCAGGAATTTGTTCGGTGCCGTCATAGTTGTCGACGAAGTCGACGGTCTCTTTTTCAAGGTCCGACAGTAGCGCGTGTGCGATTTTTGACATGCGGATCTCGGTGTAGCGCATCGCTGCCGCCGAATCGCCGTCAATCGATCCAAAGTTTCCCTGCCCATCCACCAGCGTGTAGCGCATGGAAAACGGCTGCGCCATGCGCACGATGGTGTCGTAGACGGCGGAGTCACCGTGGGGGTGATACTTACCGATGACATCGCCAACCACGCGAGCGGATTTCTTATAAGGTTTATTCCAGTCATTGTTGAGCTCGTTCATCGCGAACAGTACTCGCCGGTGAACGGGCTTGAGCCCGTCTCGCACATCCGGCAAAGCTCGACCCACGATGACGCTCATTGCGTAATCAAGGTAGGACTGTTTGAGTTCGTCCTCGATAGTGACTGGAAGAATTTCTTTGGCTAAATCGCCCATGGGCTCGGTTCGCTTACACCTTGTGTTCAAAGTCAGCTGAGCGGCTACAATGTGCGCTCAGCGGTTGCTATACGGCTACCAACAGAAAACTAAAAAACTAAAAAACTAAACAGCAGCCTATCGACGCTTCTATGCCTTAGCTTTCATGCCTTAGCCTTTATGCGCTAGCTCTGATGCCTAAGCTGCGGGTCGTGTGCATGCCACTCGACTCGCGGTCAGCGCCTTTCTGCATCAACCACCGGAGCACTCAAAAAGATCGCTCGTACGCAAAAATAAGGCCGCACGACGATATCCGAACAGAGCGATGGGAAGACGTTGAAAGCAGCTGCAAATTATACCTCGGCGAGGCCTTTATATGCCATTGTCGCGGGCAAGCTTTCGCTCTCTTCGCCTAGGTTTCACAGGTAATATTTGTGCTTAAATTCGCGCTTCGTCTGCGACCCGCTAGCAATAGAAGAATTTCATGAAACAACGCGCTGACTTCATCATAAAACCACGCTACTTAGTACCCATAGAGCCGCACGGCGTGGCCTGGAAAGACAAGGCTTTGGCTGTTCGTGAGGGTCAAATTGCTGCGCTTATCGACGTTGCTGATCTTGCCGCTTGGGAGTGGGATGAGTGCTTCGATTTAAGCGATCATGCGCTTCTGCCGGGGCTAATAAACGCTCATGGCCACTCACCAATGGCCCTACTCCGCGGCTTTGCCGACGATCTAGCCCTACAGCCGTGGTTGGAAAATCACATCTGGCCCGCGGAGGCGGCACACGTCGATGAGGAATTCGTCCGCGATGGCAGCCGCCTTGCCATCGCGGAAATGCTGCTCTCGGGAACGAGCTGTTTCTCCGACATGTATTTGTTTCCCGAAATTATCGCTGAACAGGCAAGAACCGCTGGCATCCGCTGCCAAATTTGCAGTCCGATCATCGACTTTCCGAGTGCTTGGGCTACGGGCGCTGACGATTACATCAGCAAGGGTCTAAGCTTACGAGATGACCTAAAAAATCAGGCGCGGGTGAGCCTTGTTTTTGGGCCCCACGCGCCGTACACGGTTTCTCAGTCGGCGCTGGAAAAAGTCGCGACCTACGCCGCCGAACTCGACATGGGCGTTCAAATACATCTCCATGAAACGGAAAGAGAGTTGAACGACTCCCTGCAAGAGTTCGGCAAGCGACCCATCCAGCGACTTCAAGAGATAGGTCTTCTCGGACCTCGAACTCAGTGCGTTCACATGACCCAAGTCGACGATGCGGACATTGAGGCTCTGCAAACTAGTGGTAGCAGCGTCATCCATTGCCCGGAGTCGAATATGAAGCTGGCGTCTGGGAGCTGCCCTATCGCCAAGCTACACAGCCACAGCATTACGCTAGCGATTGGTACAGATGGCGCTGCCAGCAATAACGATCTGAACATAATCGGAGAGATGCGCAGCGCGGCTCTCCTAGCGAAATCAAGTAGTGCGAATGCAGAATCGCTTCCCGCTGCGCAGGCATTGCGCATGGCAACGCTTGGTGGAGCTCAAGCACTGGGCATCGACGCCCTCGTGGGCAGCCTTGAACCTGGAAAACAAGCAGACTTACTCGCGGTGAACTTAAACAATCCACATACGCAACCAGTATTCGATCCCTTGTCGCAAATCGTGTACGCATGCAACGGAAGCGAGGTTAGCCATCTTTGGGTGGACGGGCAGCCACTGGTGCGGGACAGGACGCTGCAAAGCCTTGATCTCGAGGAGTGTTTAACAAGAGCCAAGACTTGGGGTGCGAACATTTCTGCTAACGGAACGCGGAGGGTGTGAGAGCATTGCTACGAAGCCCGGCAAGCTTCCCAATCGACCGGTGTCACCACTAGAATCACCCTGCCGCCCAGATCAGTGCGTGGAAGTACATATCGGCGTTAGCAAAAGATAAGTAGCGCAGTCGTATTGAAACATTCGCCGTTTTTAGCTGCGACAGCGAAGAGAGCTAGGTTGTCCCTATGAGTACCGTTATCAACGTCGATCAACAGGAAATCGCTAAGTTCGACGCCTTAGCCGCGCGCTGGTGGGACCTTGAAGGGGACTTTAAGCCGCTTCATGAGATTAATCCGCTGCGTGCGAACTGGATAGATCAGCATTCGCCGGTGGTCGGAAAGAAGCTTCTCGATGTGGGCTGTGGCGGCGGCATTTTGGCCGAAGCCATGGCTCAGCGAGGCGCGAGTGTCACTGGAATAGACATGGCGGAAGCGGCACTCAATGTCGCTGAATTGCACAAACTTGAATCGGGTCTTGAGGTGGACTACCACCTGAGTACCGCCGAGAGCCTGGCGGCCACTTCACCGGAGGCCTATGACATCGTTTGCTGCTTGGAGATGCTAGAACACGTGCCCAATCCAGATCGGGTTGTTGCAGCTTGCGCTGACCTGGCAAAACCTGGCGCTGATGTGTATTTCTCAACGATCAATCGAAACCCCAAGTCTTTTTTATTTGCGATTGTTGGCGCTGAGCGGATTTTACGACTGCTCCCAGCGGGAACACACGAATATGAAATGCTGATCCGACCTTCCGAATTAGGGGGCTGGCTCCGCGCTGCAGGTCTACAACTGGAGCGGATGACGGGACTCAGCTACAACCCCATCAGTAAACGGTACCGACTTAGCGAAGACGATGTATCCGTTAATTACATGGTGCACGCGACAAAACTGTGAGTATGTCGCGGTCCACCTATCAAGCGGTCCTATTCGATCTGGATGGCACACTGGTTAATACCGCCGGCGATTTCATCCCCGCGGTGCAGCGCCTACGTTCGGAGAACGGGGCTTCGCCGATGCCCCCGGAACGCATTACCCGCAGCGTTTCTAACGGTTCCCGAGCACTGGTTACGCTGGCCCTCGGTTTACGGGAAGGTGATGATGCCTTTGAATCGCAACGTATACGGCTGCTCGAATTTTACGCTGAGGTTCTCGGTAAATATGCCGAGCCTTATCCAGGCGTTCGCGGGCTACTAGCCGACTTGGAACACAGCAATCTTGCATGGGGAGTCGTTACCAACAAGCCCAGGGCTTATGCGGCGCCGTTGCTAGAAACGCTGAAGCTATACCCCCAGTCGCTCATATGCCCCGATGACGTACAACGTTCAAAACCGGATCCGGAATCGCTGTTTCTCGCCTGTGAAGAATTAAACTGCGATCCAAAGAAAACCTTATACGTCGGCGATCATCTGCGTGATATCCAAGCCGGCCGAGCAGCGGGCATGTATACGGTAGCGGCCGCTTACGGTTATATCGAAGAAGGGGACAACGCAGTTCTATGGGGTGCGGACTTAATCGCCGAAAATAGTGAGCAACTTACGTCACTGGTCCTGAACACAACCGCTGCGTAGCGATGGCGACTGGCTCGAAAGAGATGATTCTTGGAGAATAGCCCGGTGATACCAAAGGAGTACCAAGCCGCCGAGGATGCGCTCGCCGGTAAAACAATATTAATCACGGGGGCGAGCGACGGTATTGGTCGAGCAGCCGCGCTTCGTTTCGCCCAACTCGGGGCGGCAGTAGCGCTATTGGGGCGCGACGTAGAAAAGCTCGAATCCGTGTACGACGACATTGAACGCCTGCAACAAGCGCAACCCGCTGCGCTGCCCTTTGATTTAGCACGAACGGACGAAGACGCTTATCAGGAACTCGCGGCTTTGCTTAATCAGCATTTTGAAGGGCTAGACGGGCTGCTTCTGAACGCAAGCCTGCTTGGTGATCGTAAACCGCTGGCCCAGTACTCCTGGGATCAGTGGCAACAGCTTATGCAAGTAAATGTGGGATCAAACTTTCTGCTGATCCGAGCCCTACTACCGATGCTAGAGGCGACTTCTCAAGCCTCCATCGTTCTTACCTCGTCCGGTGTTGGCCGTCGCGGCAAAGCCTATTGGGGCGCTTATGCGGTGTCGAAGTTCGCGGTAGAAGGATTGATGCAGGTGCTTGCCAGTGAACTTGAAAACACGACTCGCATACGCTGTAACGCGGTAAATCCCGGCGCGGTGAACACCCGGATGCGTCGCGCCGCCTACCCCGCAGAGTCAGCGGACAAAAATCCCATGCCCGATGAGATCCTAGCCAGCTATGTCTATCTAATGGACGACGCCAGCTCCGAGCTCAACGGAATGAGTATCGACGCGCAATAGGCGTACTAGCACTCGATCCAGACCATATCGCTTAGTTCAGCGTCGTCCTTTTACCGGCGAATTCCTCGCTGGCGGATTTTGCGCCGAATTGCGAGAGCGTCCTTTGGATGTTGCTGTTTTTTGGGGGACGCGCGGAAGCGCTTTTTTGCGTTGCATTCGTTTGCGTCGCTGGTCTTCTGCCGGCTTATTTTTGCTGAGCGCTTTCTTGTCCATCGCGGCCATTCGATAGAGCGTAGCGACCTCCTTATCACCCAGCTCCAACCAGCGTCCCTTTTTGACTTTTGAGGGTATGAACATCTCGCCATAGCGCACCCGTTTGAGTCGAGATACTTCAAAGCCTTGTGATTCCCATAAGCGTCGAACCTCTCGGTTCCTCCCCTCCATAAGAACCACATAAAACCACCGGTTTGTACCTTCTCCACCACCCGGCTGTACATCGGTAAACCGCGCCATGCCATCGTCGAGCAATACGCCGTCCAAAAGCGCCTGGATATGATCTTCCCGTACGTCGCCTTTTACACGTACCAAGTACTCCCGCTCGATGTTCGCACTAGGATGCATGAGCGCGTTTGCCAGCTCTCCGTCGGTGGTAAACAACATGAGACCAGAGGTGTTGTAATCGAGACGACCTACGGAAATCCAGCGGCCGCTTTTGAGGCGAGGGAGGCTTTCGAAAACCGTCCGTCGGTCCTCCGGGTCCTTGCGGGTACAAACCTCTCCAACCGGCTTGTGATACAGAAGGCATTGAGTGCGATCACGCTCGGCCGCTTCCAACCGCTTCCCGTCGACCGCGATTCGCTGCTTAGGAAACACCCGATCGCCAAGCGCAGCGAGTTGTTCATTTACGGTTACCCGTCCGTCGCTGATCCAGCGCTCCATTTCGCGCCTAGAGCCGAGACCGCTGCGGGCTAGGACCTTGTGCAGCTTCTCCCCAGCTTTCCCGGAGGATCCGTCCTCGTATTTGGCGCTACGATCTTTGGTCATGATCTAAGGAAGGCGCATCGTCGCTATTATCTTCCAGCGGTAAATCTGACGCCTGGCCCAGGACCGCCGATCCTTCAAGAGCCGGTTCGTTCGCTGGCTCTAGTAGTTCTGCGCTCTCTGAGCTTGGCTCCGCGTCTCTGGGTTCTTCGTCCACTCCTGCATCGTTCGCAGCGACCGGCTCACTAAAACCAAGCTCCGCATTGAGCGTTTCAAGATCGCGGATATCAGCCAGAGCGGGCAGTTGATCGAGACTCTTTAGATTGAAATAGTCGAGAAACTGCCGCGTCGTCGCGTACATAGCCGGTCGACCGGGCACGTCGCGGTGACCAACAACGCGTATCCACTCGCGCTCATGTAAGGTTCGAATAATATTGGTACTGACGGCGACACCGCGGATTTCCTCAATCTCACCGCGAGTAATGGGCTGGCGATAGGCAATCAATGCCAGGGTCTCCAACAAGGCACGAGAATAGCGTTGCGGACGCTCTTGCCACAGGCGGCTTACCCAGGGGCTGTACTGCTCTCGAACCTGAAAACGAAAACCGCTGGCTACTTCTGCCAGTTCGAAACCACGATGCTCGCAGCTGGCACTGATTTCACCCAGCGCTTCGCGTATCGAACTGTTCTCTGGTTTTTCGTGCTCTTCAAATAAGGCCGCGATATTCGAGACTGTCAAAGGTTTTCCCGCAGCCAGGAGTGCCGCTTCGATGATGGGCACAAGCGAGCTAAGATCGCTCATTCTGCTCGCCCCTTAACGTGAATAGGCCCGAAGCTATCGGTTTGCACGATTTCAACCAGAGATTCCTTGATCAATTCCATTATGGCGAGAAAAGTCACTACGACCCCCAACTTGCCCTCCTGAGGCGAAAACAAAGACACAAATGGCACAAATTGCTCTCCATTGAGTCGTTCAAGCACTTCCGACATTCGCTCCCGGGTCGACAGCGCTTCGCGCTGCACCTGGTGACTCTCGTACATCTGCGCTCGCTTTAGCACGTCACTCAGAATAAGCAGCAGCTCACGCATATCTACATCAGGTGCAGGCTGCTGTCGCTCGATCGCTGGTGGCGCTGCGTGGGCGACCCAGTTGTCTCGCTCCATCCGAGGCAATTCCTCGATATCTTCTGCCGCTTTCTTGAAACGTTCGTACTCTTGTAAGCGGCGCACGAGTTGAGCCCGTGGGTCATCCTCTTCCTCTTCTACAGACTCGGACCTTGGCAGCAACATGCGCGATTTTATTTCCGCCAACATAGCCGCCATCAGCAGATATTCGGCAGCCAATTCGAAACGCATGGAATCCATCAATTCCACATACTGCATGTACTGCTCGGTTATCTTCGAAACGTCGATATCTAGAATATCGAGGTTCTGACGACGAATTAGGTAGAGCAGCAGATCCAACGGTCCTTCGAAAGCCTCCAGAAAGACTTCCAAAGCCTGCGGCGGAATGTACAAGTCCTTCGGCAATTCAGTCACGGCTTGGCCGAGGACTACCGCAAAGGGCATTTCGGCCTGGGTCGGCGGCGACACGGATCCTTCGCTCACAGCAGCTACTGATGGATCGGCTGGCTCCAGTGAAACTTGTGTCTCCGCCGAAGCGGTGACCGCTTGCTCTTCCGAGGAAGTATCGTTCAATGAGGCAGTGTCGGCCATAGAAGGTGAGCTTTGCGCTAAATCGTTGGAATCTTTTTGTACGTGCTTTTGTGCGAGTTCTTCTGCCACCCGGCCTGCTACCTGAAAACTGAAAAGTATAACTCACGCGGCCTCGAACGGCGCCGCGTCGCCTTTGCCGGCCCGCAATAACATGGGCGTATCGTCTGCGAGATCGACGACGGTGGTGGCCTCCATGCCACAGTAACCTCCGTCAATCACCAAATCGACCGAGTGTTCCAGTAGATCACGGATTTCATAGGGATCGATGAGGGGTAGATCATCTCCGGGCATGATCAGCGTCACGCTCATCAATGCCTCACCTAAATCCTGCAGAAGGTCGAGAGCGATGGGATTGCCCGGAACCCTAAGTCCCACAGTGCGTCGCTTGGGATGCATAAGCCGCCGGGGAACTTCCGAAGTTGCCTTTAAGATAAACGTGTAGGGGCCGGGCGTATGATGTTTCAGCAGCCGGTAAACCGTGTTGTCGACCCGCGCATAACTGGCGATCTCCGAGAGATCTCTGCATACAAGGGTGAAGTTGTGCCGATCATCAAGCTTGCGGATGCGCCGAATTCGGTCGAGAGCGGCTTTGTTACCAAGTTGGCAGCCTAAGGCATAGGCAGAGTCGGTCGGGTAGACAACAACACCGCCACCGCGAATGATGTCCGCTGCCTGACGAATCAAGCGAGCCTGCGGATTATCGGGATGGATCTGGAAAAACTGGCTCATTCACGCTCTCGAGGCACCGACCTGTTTATAAATTCACCGCCGTCCACGCCTGCTTGCAATCGCTTCTGACCACGCAGAAGGAGCACTAGCCAGGCGTTTAGGTTTAGTAAAAGCGAGCTAGGAAATTTGGACAATCAGCTATAGCCGTAAAAGCCAACCTACGGTCGCGGAAACTGACGCGCCGCGATCAGCCTCTTCCTTCAGCAATTCCCATATAGAAACACTGAAAAAAGCGTTTTGCTTTACAATGCGCACCACTCAGTCGCGTTGCATTTTAACACCGAGCGGCGGCTGTGCACCGAATAAGGGCAAGCATTAGAGAAAATGAGACAGATACTTGAACTTCTGCCAATCGTTTTATTTTTTGTGGTCTATCAAATGGACGGGCAGTCCCTGTCGTTCGCCGGAATGACCCACGAAGTTGACGGAATTTTTTCCGCAACGGCCGTACTCATAGCCGCCACGGCGGTACAGGTGCTACTGGCAAGACTCATTGACGGAAGTTGGGAAAAACGTGCTTTGTGGACCTTAGTCGCCGTAAGCGTTTTTGGCGGTGCTACGTTAATTCTTCGTGATCAAACGTTCATCCAATGGAAACCGACCGTGTTCAACTGGGCGTTGGCCATTACTTTTCTTGGCTTTCACCTGTTCTCGGAGCGTAACCTTTTGCAGCGGATTCTCGGCTCGCAGATCGAGCTTCCGGCACGCGTTTGGGGCACGCTCAACTGGCTCTGGATTTTAAACTTCAGCGTAGTGGGCGCGCTCAACCTATACGTTGCTTACAGTTTCAGTGAGGCCACCTGGGTCAGCTACAAACTGTACTCCGCGATTGGTTTTACGCTGGCGCTGGCAATCCTCACGGCGGTGATCATAAGTCCCCATCTGCAAGCTGCGGAAAATGAACAACCGCAGGACTCAGGAGCTACCGGAGACTCTCCCACGTCCGCGACCGGCCCTTCCGATCATTGAATCCTGGTGAAATCATCGCAACTTTGAGGTAAGCAACCGCAGCCGTGTATTACGCTATTTTTGGCACCGACAAACCGGACACGCTTGCGCTTCGCAAGCAAGTTCGTCCCGCTCACATCGAGCGTATCAGCGAGCTGGTCAATGAAGGACGTTTGCTCACTGCGGGCCCCCATCCAGCAAGCGACGAGCAAGACCCGGGAGACGCTGGGTTTTCTGGAAGCTTGATCATCGCCCAGTTCGAGTCTCAGCTCGAAGCAGAACGGTGGGCCGAGCAGGATCCTTACTGGACCGAGGGTGTGTTCGATACTGTCGTCGTCAAACCGTATAAGCAGGTTCTACCTTGATGAAATTCGCTAGGAAGTTTTCTTTCGACGCCTGGATACTGGTCGTGGCCTTGTGCTTGCCCTTCGCCAGTGCCTCCGCGCTGGCACAGAATGGAAGTTATGTCGGAGATGGCGTGTTTATCGTGCTCCACGCGGGTCCTGGTGCAAATTACCGCTGGCTTGGAAAGTTGACGCCGGGTACGGCGCTCACCGAGCTGCAGCAACCGGACGGCAGTGACTGGACCGAAGTGCGTACACAGCGCGGTACCGTTGGTTGGGTGCAAACGGAGTTCCTCACCAGCGAACCGCCCGCGCAGACACGCTTACCGCTAATCCAGCGACAACTGGAAGAAGCTGAACGAGAGGCGGCGGCGGCGCGTGCCAATGCGACGAAATTCAACGGCGAACGAGACGAACTAAGAGGTGAGCTTGCCAGGCAAAAAGAGGCGCTGCAGCAGATCACGGAAGAGCTCGCTCAGCTGCGTCAGATATCCGGAAGTGCGATCGAGACTGCGGAGCAAAATCGACGACTGGTGGAAGAATCAGCAACGCTGCAAATGAACCTAGATACGCTTGAGGCCGACAATCAGCGTCTGCAAGAGCGAGTGCGAAGCGGTGCCTTTCTCGACGGCGCTTTTGCCGTTGCCCTTGGGGTTTTTATTGCCCTGGTAGTTCCTCGTCTGTGGCCAAAGCGGCGAAGCAGCTCAAGCTGGGCCTAAACCTCGGGCATGTCGAGCGGACGAAGTCCCTATTAAGCTAGCGGGAGAAATTTAAATGAGGAATAAGCTGGTCGATCTTCGACGTGGGTTGGTATGCGCTCGCAGAAATGCAGATAGCATCCGCACCGGGCCCCGTCTGCGGGTTTTGCTCGTAGGGGCTCTGACGTTGACTGTCTCACTGCTCACCCATGCGCAGGAGCGAGAAGCAACGCCGTTACCAAATCCGCAGATAGTGATCAAAACGAATCTCGGCGATGTCACGCTGCGGCTTTTTCGCGATAAGGCACCGATAACCGTCGCGAATTTCCTCGACTACATGGAACAGGGTCACTACGAGGGCACAATATTCCATCGGGTAATTCCAAACTTCATGATTCAAGGGGGCGGACATACGCCGGATATGGCGGAAAAACCAACGGGGGAACCTATCAAGAACGAATCCCGTAATCGCTTACACAATATAAGGGGCACCATAGCCATGGCGCGTCTTTCCGATCCGGATTCAGCGACCGCCCAATTCTTTATAAATCAGCGCACCAATCTAAGGTTGGACTGGGCACCGGGTGCCCCAGGCTATACGGTATTTGGTGAAGTTATCGATGGGATGGCTGTGGTGGACTACATTGCCGCCTCACCGGTTCAACAGGTTGGAGGCTTCTCGAACGTCCCTGTGGACCCGGTAATCATAGAGAGCGTCGAGCGGAAATCCCTGTTTTGATCGCGCTGTCGATTAACCTCAACAAAATAGCGCTGATCAGAAACTCGCGAGACACTAAGGTTCCGAATATACCCGAGCACGCTCGCATGGTACTTGATGCGGGCGCGGATGGGATTACGGTCCACCCTCGGCCAGATCAGCGCCATATACGCGCTGATGATTGTCGCGATCTCGCCGCATTACTAAGCCACGAATACGCCGCAGTCGAGTTCAATATCGAGGGCAATCCGTTTGCCGGCCCTCGCAAGTCCGAACGGGAAGGCGTGAATGATTATCCGGGGTTTATGCAACTGATTCGCGAATTAAAACCGGCCCAATGCACCCTCGTCCCGGACGGCGATGCGCAGCTCACATCCGATCATGGGTTTGATCTGCGTGCGCAATCCGATGCGCTCGCACCGGTGATTCAAGAGCTAAAACAGCTAGGTGTGCGCAGCAGCTTGTTTATGGACCCGGAACCGGAGCAGATGCTTCTGGCGGCGCAGCTTGGAGCTGACCGGATTGAGCTTTATACGGAGAGCTATGCACAGGCAGCCGCGCAGCAAGATGCTATTGAGTCCGTCTATAGCGCATTCGTAGAAACGGCGCAGGCGGCGAATGAGACCGGCCTTGGCGTGAACGCTGGGCACGATTTGAATCTGGAAAACCTGCCCCGCTTTCGCGACTTACCGGGCCTTCTTGAAGTGTCGATTGGCCATGCGTTCACCGTGGATGCGCTGCGAATAGGTATTCCCGCAGCAGTGGCTGCCTATCAGCAGGCACTTGAGATTTAGCCACGAGAAAACGAGCGCCGGATGCAGGCTCAAATACCGGATCACGAGCGGACGTTGACGGCCGTGGACAGCCCCGAGTTCCAAGAGGCAGACCAGGGTAGACGCACATACGAGCTGCCGCCGTTTCTGGTTCCGCACAGCAAAGAGCCCATAGCGATAGTGTATGGAGACGCTCATTTGCTTCTGGTACGCAAACCAGATTTGCTGCTATCCGTGCCTGGTCGCCACCCTCTCAACAAAGACTGCATGATCAGTCGCTTGCAGCTTCAGTATCCAGATGCGCTCACCGTTCATCGGCTGGACCTGGATACCTCCGGTGTGATGGTTGTGGCGCGCGGCCGTGATGCGCTAGTGAAACTCAACCGCCTTTTCCAACAGCAAGCGGTACGAAAAACCTATCGTGCCTGGGTGCACGGGCTGGTGAAGCACGACGAAGGAAGCATAGACCTGCCAATCGCCCGCGACTGGCCTAATCGGCCTAGGCAAAAGATTTCCAGCGATGGCAAGCCATCTCTCACCCGCTTCAAGGTACTGCGGAGAATCCCGGCTCAAGGGGCCGCTGTTGGAGACTCAGGGACGAAAAGCGAAACAGTGGTAGCGAAAGGAGCGGCAGCATACAAAGGGCCGGCGAGCTATCTGGAGCTTTACCCTCAAACCGGTCGCTCCCATCAGCTTCGCATTCATCTTGCCCATATAGGCCACCCTATTTTAGGTTGTGACCTGTATGCATCTAATCAGGTATTGGGCTCGGCTCCTCGACTAATGTTGCATGCCACCTGCCTGGAATTCACCCATCCTTACTCGGGCAAACAACTAGTTGGACACTCGCGGGCGCCCTTTTAGTCCGGCCAACATCTAGCGCTGCAGTTCTACGAAGGGACTGCATAAGGACTGCGAAAGGACTGCGAAAGGGCAACATCGGTCGGGCTCTTCTGGCTCTGGTCAAGAGCCCTCATCGGCATCCAGATAGCTGCACCAATCGCTCCAACTGCCGGCGTACACAATGGGTCTCGACTTGCCCGCGAGTTCCCGAGACAGCGCGTTGACACAGGCCGTCACGCCAGAGCCGCAATAGACGACTGCTTCCTCGTGATCTCCCAGCAAATCCCATTGATCGCGTAGTTCGCTAGTGGATCTCCGAGAGCCATCTTCGTTTGTGAACGCCTGCCAAGGTTGATTCACCGCGCCAGGTATATGGCCCGCGACCGGGTCGATCGGTTCTATCTCACCGCGGTAACGTTGCGGATCGCGAGAATCCACCAAAAGCGCTCCAGCGGCACATCTTTGCTGCATTTCTAGGCGATCACAGCAGCCGGACCAGGTTTGTATCTCAGCCGGGGGCTCAACGATGGCTTTGAGCGGCGTTGCAAGGTCGACACCGGTCTCGCAGGGAAAACCCGCATCACAATAAGCCTTGAAGCCACCGTCTAGAAAACTGGGGCTTTGGTAGCCGATGGACGTCATCATCCACCAGCAGCGAGCGGCGAAGGCAAAACGAGAATCGTCGTAGAGAAGCACGCTTGTTGATGGCCCGATGCCAAAGGCAGCGAGCGTGTGTTGAAATTGACGAGGAGTCGGCAACGGATGGCGGCCGGCGTAAATGCCTCCCAACGCCGTAGCGGTTTCCTGCACCGGGTGTTCGTCGCAAGCACTCAGGTGACGCTCTAAGTCTAGATGATGAGCACCGGGAATGTGCTTGGTTTCGAACTGGCGGCGGCCTGATTCTGCGTCGGCCAAATCAAAACGACAATCGAGAATAACACCCTCGAAAGTCGCCACCTGCTCCCTACTTAGAAACTTAGTCATGGGCGGAATCATAAGCGTTTGTTAAAGCGCTGTCCCTCGCTTCGGGCGCCGACGGGCTAGCATGGGGCGATCCTGCGGGTACCTAGCGGCTTTCCCAAAAAACCTGAGCAGACAGATCTAACTCAGCCTGAAGCGGCTTCTGGCGCTACTTGGGTCGATCAATGAAGTCAATCGGCGCCAGGGAGGTGCGCCTGAGTTCACTGGCTGTTGCGGTCATCACTAGCCTATACTCTGGCGTTTTCGCACAAAGCGCTCGCCCTTGGTAAACAGTAATCGCGTTGGCGATACGATCGTGATCGTCGCAAAGCCTAATCACTCCTCGAACTGGCGCAACAATAAGCTAGTTTTATTAGCGTTATCGATACCCTCGCTCGGCGCAGGTATTGGGTTCGCTGCCCTGGGTGCCTGGCCCATACTCCCTTTTGCCGGAGCGGAAATCGCAGCGCTGTCAGCGGCTCTGTACTATGTCAACTGGAAGCTCGAGTATCGCCACGTGATCACGCTCAATGCGTCAGCCGTTAGTATCGACAAGGGCTATTACGCTCCGAAACGCCGTTGGACGTTTGAACGAGCTAACGCAGCGCTAGCAATAACTCCAGAAAGACACCCGGAAGGTAGCCCGGGCGTGATGCTCCACGGGATTCAACCGGGGAGCAAAGAAGGCACGCGAGAGCGGGTCTCGATTGGCGAGTTTTTAGGTCGAGACGAGTGCTTATCGCTGGTTCGTATCTTGCGCGGTGAAATGCGCGTGGGAAGCGATTCGCCGACCGTGCGTATTGACGCCTAGAGATTCACTTTCTCCCTGCTTGATTCACTAAATCTTTTCGAAATCGCCATGTCGGCCTAGTCCACCGGCGAATCGCTTTGCTCCGGCCTGCGTTTCACCGCTCTTTATGACCGCTTCACCACCGGCAAACTCAGCCTGGAGCGCTTGAGTCTCGGACAAGCCCCACTGGGCAATTGCACTGGCTCGATCGGCTCGCATGCATAGCTGTGGGAACGATGCGATTTCTTTCGCAAGATCGATTGCTTCCGCCAGTGCGCATGCTGGCCTGCTGAGCCGATTCACAAGACCCATACGCAGGGCCTCTTCGGCGCCAACGGGCCGACCGGTGAGGATCATATCCATGGCCCGGGACTGGCCAATAAGTCGCGGCAGGCGGAGCGTTCCACCGTCCACCAGCGGAACGCCCCAACGCCGACAAAAAACGCCAAATACAGCCTCGGGGTCCGCAACGCGTAAATCACACCAGGCAGCAAGCTCCAGTCCTCCCGCCACCGCGTGCCCTTCTATTGCTGCGATTACCGGCTTGCTCAAAACCATTCGACTTGGCCCCATCGGACCGTCGCCGCTCGCCTGAAGGTGATTGCTGCCCTCCCCAGCTGCGGCCGCCTTCAGATCTGCTCCAGCGCAAAAGTGGCCGCCTGCACCGGTCAACACGGCTGAGCATAGGTTGGGATCTCGATCAAACGTTCGAAACGCCTCGGCGAGCGCCAGCGCCGTTAGGCCGTCAACCGCATTTCGTTTCTCCGGTCGATTTATGGTGACGATCCAAACCGGGCCGTCTTGCTCTGTTGTTACCGCGTCCACAGCTAGTTCCTCAGTTTCGCTTCTTCTGATCCACATACTGCTTTAAAACGTCCTAGGGATGCTATCCTCATTGGCGAAATCCTGGTCCCTAGACGCTTCGAAACCGACAAAATGCCTAAGCGCGATCTTTTGTTATCGTTGAGTGCCGCGTGAATCTGATCCTGTTTGAACAGAGCGAACTAGGGGCCGATGGTCGCCTCGTACTCAGCGACCGTCGCTTCACTCACCTACAAACGATTCTAAAAAAAACAACTGGCGATACGGTCCGTGTCGGGCAGCTTGGCGGGAATATCGGTGTTGGGCTTATCGAGTCCAGCAGTAAAACTTGTGCGACGCTGAGTGTAGAACTGACGCAAGCGCCACCAACGGCGCTCGACCTACTTGTAGTGCTTGCCCTTCCGAGACCAAAAATGCTGCGCCGTTCTTTGCGAGCTTTGACGGAAGCTGGGGTTAAGCGGATCGTTCTGGCAAATAGTTATCACGTAGAAAAAAGCTATTGGCAAAGTCCTGTTTTACAGAGAGAGTCGCTGCGCGAGATCTGCGTGGGGGGCTTGGAACAAACGGGAGATACGGTGCTGCCACGAATCTCGCTCGAGCGCAGGTTTCGACCCTTCGCCGAAGATCAACTGCCACAATTGCTGGCGGATCGGACCGCGATCTTGGCAGATGGCGAGGCAGCGAAGGTTTTTGCGAACGACCTCGAATTTCCAGCAGCGCTGCTGATTGGGCCGGAGCGGGGTTTCATCCCATTTGAAAAGGAACTGCTTTGCAGGGCTGGCGCTAGCAAGGCGAGCTTAGGTGCGCGCACACTGCGGGTCGAAACTGCCCTTCAGTGTGCTCTTGGCCTCTACCTCGTGTCTCAGGCTCGCAGCCGCTAGCATCGATAAGCAAGGTCGAAGTGAGCGCTAATTGAGGTTACTCATTTCCAAGCCCATCGGGCAACTGACTCCCGTGCCTCCCAGACCGCAGTAACCGCCCGGGTTCTTGTGCAGGTATTGCTGATGATAGTCCTCAGCGTAATAGAACTCAGGCGCCAGGCGGATTTCCGTCGTAATCTCTCCATAGCCCGCCGCCTTAAGTTCTGTTTGAAACAGTTCTTTAGAATCCGTGGCCCTGGCCAATTGCTCCTCACCATAGCAGTAGATCGCGGACCGGTACTGGGTGCCCAGATCGTTACCCTGGCGCATCCCCTGAGTCGGGTCGTGCCCTTCCCAGAAGGTTTGTAGTAGCGCTTCATAGCTCACTTTAGAAGGATCAAATACGACGAATACCACTTCCGTGTGACCGGTTTTACCGGAACATACTTCTTCATAGCTTGGGTTCGGGGTATGGCCCCCGGCGTAACCAACTGCCGTAGTATGAACTCCGGCCAGCTGCCAGAACTTGCGCTCGACACCCCAAAAACAACCCATGGCAAAAACGGCCATTTCCAACTGTTCGGAAAATGGTCCTTGCATCGGGTTGCCTAGTACGACGTTGCGGTCGGCAACGGCCAAAGGTGTCGCTCGCCCCGTTAGCGCGTCTTCGGCCGAGGGAAGCGCGTGCTTGCGTCTTAGCTGAAATAGGTCCACGGAGAAAATCCTTCAGACAGTTGAGCAATATCGGTACGGTGCTACGCAAAAGTAAAGTTTGCAGCCCATTCCATAAAGTAGGGCACGGCAAAATCCTATTCTAGCCGTTCTTCGCTAGACTCGGGAATCTATTGGAGGCGCTGGCCCAACGGTATACCATTTTAGGGCGGTTACAGACTTAGGCAGAATACGCTGCCATAGGGGCCAAGCACCGCTTCGCGCCAATAGCTGAGGCAAATTCAATTTCTTGAAAAAGACACCACCCAAGCCAACGCCCGTTGCCCTTAAGGGGATTCGAAAAGAGTCTTCTCCCAGTGCGCCCAGCCGTGTAGCCAAAGCGGGAGACGTTAGCGAGTTTTTGGCGCGAGCTAAAAATCTCCAACGGTTTCATGCGGGTCGCTCCCGTTTGATTTTTGCGATTGATGCCACCGCCAGTCGGCAACCCACCTGGGATCTGGCCTGCTCACTGCAGGCCGATATGTTCAAAGCCAGTGCAGACGTTGCCTCGCTTGCGATCCAGCTCGCTTACTACCGCGGCCTGGGTGAGATTCATTTTTCTCGCTGGCAATCGGACCCCAACGAGCTCGCAAACTCGATGAGTCAGGTCTTCTGCGCCGCCGGACGTACCCAGCTAGCGAAGCTACTGAAGCAAGCGTTACGCAACCAGAGTAAACAGCAGGCGCGAGCGCTGGTGTTTATCGGCGATGCGATGGAAGAGAGTGACCGTGAGTTGCTTGAACTGGCCGGGAAATCACGCATGCTGCAACTACCATTGTTTATGTTCCAAGAGGGTTCTGACGCCAGAACAACCGAGGTCTTCACCTCCATGGCCACGCTCAGCGGTGGAGCATTCGCCCATTTCGACCAAAGCAGTGCAAGAAAGCTTCGCGAGTTACTCGGCGCAGTGGCCCGCTATGCGGCGGGCGGACGCGCCGCCCTAGAAGATAAGGGCTCCGCTGCGGCGCAGCTTCTCCTTAAACAGCTAGAGCGTAAGTAAATGCCACGTATCATTCTTCTGCTAGCAATTGCGCTGATCTTATTTATCTTGATACAGCGCGTGTCCCGCATGCCGCCTCACCGTCGTCGGGGGGAATACTTCAAAATCCTCTTAGGCGCTTTAGTGGTTTTAACAATCATGATGACGCTTGCGGGGAAAATGCATTGGGTGGGCGCCGCGGTGACGGGTCTACTGGTTGCTTTGCGGCAATCGCTCCCTCTCCTATTGAGATTGCTGCCATTTCTGGGCTCATTGAAGAGCGGCGCAAATGCGCAAGCGCAACAGTCCACCCTCCAAACCAGCCTTCTACGCATGATTCTGGATCACGAAACCGGCGAATTGGCAGGGGAAGTACTCGCCGGGCCCTATGAGGGATGGCGGCTTGACGACCTCACGGATGAGCAGCTGCGAGAACTGGCGGAGTATTGCGAGGAGCACGACAGTGAATCAGCACAGCTCTTGGCCGGCTACCTAGAACAGCGCTTCGGTGCGAATCAGTATGAGCAGGCGGAGGAACCCACCCAAAGCAACGGCGAACTGTCCCGGCAGGAAGCGCTCAGCGTTCTGGGACTGGGCGAAGAAGCAGACGAAGAAGCGATCATCGACGCACATCGAAAATTGATGCAAAAGCTACACCCTGATCGCGGTGGCTCGGATTACCTGGCCGCCAAGATTAATCAGGCAAAAGACTTTTTGTTAGGGTAGGCAGCTGACACTAAGTTGGCAGGCACTGGTAATATTGCTTGATCTACTGCCTAGACCTTCAAACCCCACAACATTCTCACTAATTACTTCAGGAGCATTCAGAAAGTCTGCATGAGCGATACTATTTTTGTCATTTGTAACCATCTGAACCAGTTTTGGACACGATCGGAACAGTGGGTCGATGGTCGTGAGCCTAAACGTGTGCTTAAGCTCAAGCATCAAGACGAAGCGCTTAATTTGCTCGTAGAGATCAGCGCTAAAGACATTGAGCTTAGAGGAAAGGTCGAAAAACTGCCCCTCAATGAACAAGGTGAGCCCGTCCTGACGGTGAGCGAACATCAAACAGCGACCTTAGCGGAGGAAGCCCAGGCGCGTGAAGCACTGCTAGTCGCAGAAGACAGTGCTTGAAACAGCCCATTTGGCACCCCACATCGTATAAAGAACAAATAGCCAAACAGTTTCGAGGAAGCGTTCTGAAATGATGCGGATCATTTTATTTCTAGCAACGAACCTAGCAGTGATGGTCTTGGTCGGAGTCGTGTTCTCTCTTCTTGGTTTTGAGAGCGTACTCGCGGCCAACGGCGTCGATCTAAACTTACCGGCCCTGCTCGTGTTTTGCGGTTTATTCGGTATGGGAGGGTCGATGATCTCCCTGTTTTTATCGAAGTGGATGGCCAAACGCGGCACGGGGGCCTATGTGATCGAGTCTCCCCGTAACAATGACGAACGATGGCTGGTCGAAACGGTCACTGAGCTGGCTGCTAAGGCCAACATAAAAACGCCCGAGATCGCAATTTTTCCCTCCGAGTCACCGAACGCCTTCGCAACTGGGTGGAACCGAAATGACGCATTAGTTGCCGTTAGTGCTGGCATGATGCGCCAGTTCCCAGCAAACGAAGTGCGCGCAGTCATAGGCCATGAAATCGGCCATATCGCAAACGGCGATATGGTAACGCTCACCCTACTCCAAGGAGTGGTAAACACCTTCGTCATGTTTTTTGCGCGAGTCATTGGGCATACCGTCGATCGCGTCGTCTTCAAAACAGAACGAGGGCATGGCATAGGCTATTACGTTGTGTCATTCCTGGCAGATATTGTTTTAGGCCTGCTGGCGAGCATGATCGTATTCAAATTTTCGCGCTGGCGGGAGTTTCGTGCCGACGACGCAGGCGCCAGCTTGGCCAGCCGACAAGATATGATAGGCGCACTAGAGCGCCTGATGGGAAAGCAAAGCCAAACAGACGATCTCCCGGGCGAGTTAACCGCGTTCGGTATCAGCGAGCGCGGGCAAAATGGAAGGAGTGACTTTAGGGCACTCTTCGCATCGCATCCGCCATTGGAACAACGCATCTCTGCACTGCGTGCGAATGGCTAAATCTTCGACTGGAAAAAATAATGAATGAAAAACCCAGCACCTTGATTCGATGGGCTGGCTATCTGGCCTGGTTCTTTTTGCTATTGATTCCCCTAGCGGTACTAGTTGTTCGCGTGGGCGCGTGGGAGCAGGGCTTGCCGCTATATGCGCTAGCTTCGCTATTGAGTCTTATCCTATTGGCCCTGTTTGCCTTGCTCTTTCTGCTGCCGCGTTTTTACGAGTCTCGCAGCGCTATTGTTAAAAGAGCGCTACCAGCTATACCCGGTTCCATCACGATGGTCTTGGCTCTGCAGGGGGGCAGTGTTCCAGCGATTCACGATATCACGACCGATGTGGAAGACCCTCCCGTCTTTGAAACGGCTCAAGCCCTGCGTGGGGAAGATAGCAATTCGCTAGACATCAAACCCGATGTGATCGAAATACAAATGCAGGCCTACCCGGATCTCGCCCCGTTCAGCAGTCCGCGGGCCTACGCCAGTACCTATAACCTGGCACTGACAACGGCACGGGAGCTCGGCTGGGAAATAACCCGGGAAGATCCCAACGCTGGTTTTATCGAAGCGGTCGAAACGACCTCAATCATGCAATTCAAAGACGACATTGTCATACGGGTTAGAACAAGCGAGGAAGGCAGCTTGGTTGATCTACGCTCCGTGTCACGAGTGGGGCAAAGTGACCTAGGTGCAAATGCCGCTCGCATCCAGCGTTTTCTTGCGGCGCTTGCTGATGCCGCATCTAGCTGATCCAGCAAGGACACGGTCGATTTTTGCTTACCTTGGCCAAATCATTTCCTATCGCCACTCCTATCGCCTCCGCCTTTAATTTTATGCGCAGGTATCACTTGAGATCCTTGCCAGCGGCTTTGGTTCTAATACTGGCTTCCGTTTCATCTTTAATTGGCAGCGCTGCTGCTGAGCCAGCAAAAGATTATTTAAGCTTTGCGACCGAAGATGAAGCTAACAGCACGGAGATCTTCAGCAAGGCCAGCCCGGCCGTGGTGTACGTTACGACGACGACACTGCGCCGTCGCAACCCCTTTAGCTTAGATGTGCTCGAGATCCCAAGAGGATCTGGAACAGGCTTCGTTTGGCACGAGAGTGGTCTGGTTGTAACCAATTACCACGTGATTGCAGACGCGAACCGAATGCGGGTAAGCCTGCAGGATGGCACTGAGTTTGCGGCCGAACTGATTGGCAGCGCTGCGGAAAAAGACCTAGCGGTTTTGCGCTTACTCGACCCACCAGATGAACTGGTCACTCTCCCCCTTGGCGACTCTACGGAGCTATCGGTTGGCCGCAAGGTACTGGCTATTGGCAATCCCTTTGGGCTCGACACAACACTGACAACCGGAGTTGTATCTGCGCTTGGACGAGAAATTAAGGCACCGAGCGGTCGGCGTATTCGAGGCGTGATTCAAACGGATGCCGCTATCAACCCTGGAAACTCCGGCGGCCCGCTATTGAATTCCCTAGGGCAGCTAGTAGGTGTGAATACCGCTATCTACAGTCCCAGCGGAGCGAGTGCAGGAATCGGCTTTGCGATTCCAGTAAACACCGTACGGGAAGTCGTACCACAACTCATTAGTTATGGGCGCATACTTCGCCCAATCATGGGGGTGGAACTGGCGAGTGATCGCTGGCGCAGGCGCTATCGGATCAAAGGACTGCCGGTGGTAAGAGTTTTTCCTGGGCTGCCCGCCGCAAAAGCAGGTCTACGGGGGGCATCACGAGGCCCCCGTGGTGACATCAGACTAGGCGATGTGATCGTGGCCATTGATGAAGAGGAGGTTCGTAACCACGACGACTACTTCACCATTATGGAAAAACACAGTCCCGGAGATGCAGTCACCGTGACCGCGCGCTTTAACGACGATGAGCGTAAGATTCGCGTCGTGCTCATCGAGTCCCAGTAGCACCAATCGGTATCGCGACCCGGGGCCGGTCCTGGCAAAAGTCCCGAATCCGGCGACACGCGCGCTTCAGTGTCGCTTTGTCCTGCGCCAAGCCGATACGAACGAAATTCTTCGCCGAGCGACCAAAGGCGGCGCCAGGTATCACAGACACGCCTTGTTCCTCCAGCAGGAGTTCCGCAAAGCCCGTTCCGTCGAGACCGGTAGCGGACACATCGCACATCACGAACATTCCCGCCTTAGGGGTAATGCAACGAAGCGATGCAACTTTGGCGAGCCGACGCAGCACGAAGTCGCGCCTCGCACGGTATTCCAGGCGCATTTCCTCCACGTAGACCTGATCGTTTTCCAGCGCAAAGGCACTTGCGTCCTGAATAAACTGCGGGCTGCCAAATAAGGTGGCGGTGGCGTAGTTGCCAAGATGTTGGATGAGTGCTGGTGGGGCGACGGCCCATCCCATGCGCCAACCGCTCATTGCATGGGACTTTGATAAGCCATCGACCATGACGATATTGTCTATGTTCTTGGCGCTAGCACGCGCCGAAGTATGACGTCCGTCGTAGCAAAACATCGAATACACTTCATCGCAAAGAAGCCAGACACTGCGCTCGCGACAGAAGGCGGCGAGATCCGCTAGCTCTTCACTGGGGATAATGCTGCCTGTCGGGTTTCCCGGAGTATTGATAAATACCACGCGCGTCCGCTCGTTGACGGCCGCTTTGATTCGCTCCACATCAAGAGCGAAGTCTTGCTCTGCCTGCGATGGCACGGCTACGACAGATACATTCAGAGCTCTTACGATTGGTGTGTAGCCGATGTACATAGGTTCGGGAATGACAATTTCGTCTCCCGGATTCAAGAGGCAAGTAAGTACCGCATGGATCGCAGACGTCGCACCAGGAAATATCGCCACTTCTTCGACGGAGCATGGATGCGGCGATGTTCTTGTCTCGAGATCGGCCACAGCTCGACGAAGCTTAAGCTCCCCTAGGGCAGGGGAGTAGTGAGTTCGCCCCACGCGCATGTGGCTAACGGCGTTATCAATTATTGGCTCTGGCGTGCGAAAGTCCGGATCGCCTACGGACAGCAGTAGAACGTCCGCCCCTTCGCGCTGCATCTGCAACGCTTTTTCGTGCACAGCCCAAACATCGCTATCGTCTGCTGCGAGACGATCCGTAATGGTCGAAAATGCCGGAGTAAACATACCAGACCACCCAGCAGGATAAATTTCCGCGAGTATACCTCTGCAATTAGGAAAGTCACTTCGAAGCAAGTATTCAATACAGATGCTGATGGCTGGTTCGCAAAACTCCCGGCAATACGCTTTTCGCAAGCGTTTTGCCTGCTCACTGGTAGTATGAGCTTATGCCGGTCTATATAAGCCCTGAACTTCTCGCGCTGCTTGTTTTGGTGTTCTATCTGCTGGCAATCGCCAGCGCTGTCGAAGCCGTTCTAAAAACCCGCACTGCACAAGGATCCATCGCCTGGGTCGTGTCCTTGCTGACACTCCCTTATCTCACCGTTCCTCTGTACCTGGTCTTTGGTCGCAATCGCTTCGAGGGCTATGAGCGTGAGCGGAATCAGATCCAAAAATTGGCGGTAGAGCGACTCCGAGAGGCTAGAAGTGGACTGGCAGATTTTTCGGCGGGGGATGTGGATGCGGCGTTTTATCGGGCGTTTCATCGGCTAGCTCGCCAACCCACGGTTCGCGGAAATGCGGTAGAGCTGCTCATAGACGGAGAAGCCACCTTCGACAGTATCGAGCAGGGTATGCGCACCGCTCAGGAATCTATCCTTTTTCAGTTTTACATCATCCGAGATGACGTACTGGGACGGCGTTTAGGCGAAGTTATGATGGAACGTGCCAAAGCGGGGGTCAGCGTTTATCTGCTCTATGACGAGATTGGATCGGCAGGTTTTGGCCGATCCTGTCTCTATGCGGAACTCCGCGATGCAGGGGCTCATCTGGCCTCCTTCAACACCACGCAAGGACGCCGCAACCGTTTCCAGTTGAACTTTCGCAACCATCGAAAGGTTGTTGTTGTCGATAGCCGCATGGCCTGGATCGGTGGCCACAATGTGGGCGTTGAGTACCTGGGGCAGAACCCGAAACGCGGCCCCTGGAGGGATACCCACCTAAAGATACGTGGTCCCGGGGCCCTGGGTGCTGAGCTCACCTTTGCTACCGATTGGCTTTGGGCAAAACGGGAAACGCTTCCCATCACTTGGGATAAGGAAAGAGACGCCCCAGGTACCAGCTCGCTTTTAATCTTCCCCTCCGACCCGGCATCGGAGTTCGAAGAAGCTGGCCTCATGTATCACCAAGCCATTATTCAAGCGCGGGAGCGCATTTGGATAACAAGCCCTTATTTTGTTCCAGACCGAGGCATCATTGCCGCCTTACAGCTGGCCGCACTTCGCGGTGTCGACGTGCGCGTACTCATACCTGATAAGCCCGACGGCCCAATCGTTGGCATGGCGAACTGGTCTTTTACCCAGGAGCTACTTCCCGCAGGTGTTGCGGTCTATCGTTACGAACCGGCGTTTATGCATCAGAAAGTATTCTTGCTCGATCGAGAGCTAGCGGGCATTGGCACCGCAAACTTTGACAACCGGTCCTTTCGACTCAATTTTGAAATTACTGCCTTGGTCCACGACGCTGCATTTTGCGACGAGGTAGAGGCAATGTTGGTCAACGATTTCGAACATTCTCACCTGGTAACCGAGGCAGAGTTACAGGATAAGTCCATCTGGTTCCGTTTCGCTGCATCGGCCGCCCGGCTAATGGCTCCAGTACTCTAATCGGCACTAAGAGGGGCTCGCTCTACTGGCTAATCATGCTTCGTACGTGGAGTCTTGCTAGGGAGGTGTGCCGTCGGCTGATGGGATGTTCTACCTGGTGACCACAGTCCCGAAGGACGTTTTTCTCGGCAGCTTCTCCCGATTATTGAAGGCGAAAAAACGTGGATCAATCGGGCCAGGAGCGCTCGTCGAGCTCCAAGTCACTGAAATCACTCTTTCGTAATACAGGATCTTTGCCATCCGCAAGTTGAGCATCGAAATCAGCGAGTAAGCGAAGTCCTAGTTTCGCCATCCATACCAGGCCAATCAGATTGACGACACCGAGCAATCCCATCGTGAGATCAGCAAAACTGAATACCGTTCCCAGGTCTTGCGCCGCGCCCCAAAAAACTAAGAGTAAAACTAAAGCCCGAAAAGAGATAAATAAGACCCGATTACCTTCCGAGAAAAAGTTAAGGCTATTTTCCCCGAGGTAGTAGTTGTACATGATTGAACTGAAAGCGAAGAGCACCAAAGCAATACTGACAAACTGACCGCCCCACGCGCCCAAATGACCCGCAAGGGCCGTTTGGGTCAGCGCAACACCGGAACCCTCAAGAGAGCCGGGAGCGTACACGTCGGACAGCAAGATAATAAAGGCCGTGCAGCTGCACATAATAAGCGTATCTATGAATACGCTAAACGCTTGCACAATCCCCTGCTTAGCGGGATGCGATACATGCGCAACCGCCGCGACATTGGGCGCGCTACCCAAGCCCGCTTCGTTGCTGAACAGGCCCCGTTTTACGCCCTGCATGAGTGCTGCGCCAATCCCACCACCCACAGCCGATTCCAAGCCAAAGGCGCTGCTTAGGATTTGGCTGAGTACAGATGGTATTTGAGAAATATTCAAAACGATGACCAAGAGTGCCGCAAGCAGATAGCCAAGGGCCATCATGGGCACCACGTATTCGGCGACGGAAGCGATTCGTTGGATTCCTCCGAATATGACAAAGCCAACGACACTCGCCAGAACGATACTTGTTAGCAGCGGAGGCACTCCGAAGGATTCCTGCAAAGACGTGGCTACCACATAGGACTGAACGGCGTTAAAGCCCAAGCCAAAGGTAATCAGCAGGAGAATCGAATAAGCAATCGCCAGTCCGCGCTGGCCGATACCGCGGGTTAAATAATAGGCAGGCCCGCCTCGATAGGTGCCATCGTCTTCGGACTGTTTGAATAGTTGTGCCAGGGAGCATTCAAAGAAACTAGTTGCCATGCCCATGAGGCCAATTAGCCACATCCAGAACACCGCACCGGGACCTCCTAGGGAAATAGCCACCGCAACACCGGCTATATTGCCGCCCCCCACCCTTCCAGCAACACTTACCGCTAAGGCCTGAAAGGAGCTGACATGACCTTCTTCGTGACGGGTGGAGGCGCGCAGTACGGAGAACATACGACCGAAGTATCGAAACTGCACAAAACGAGAGGCAACGGTCAGGTAAACACCGATGCCAATCAACAGTACGATCAGTACCTTGCCCCAAAGAAAATCACTTAAAGCTACCAACATATTGGCTTTCCGGAGTTAGTCACGCACACCCATAACGAAAATAATAGCGAGCGCGGGCGGCACAACGTAGCGGATAAGAAAGAACCAGAGCTGATAGGCAGAGCTCCCAAGGGCAACGAACTCATCCCGTGAATACTCCCTGTGCATAAACCAACCAGCAAAGATGGCAATCAGCAGTCCGCCTAGCGGTAATAGTATCTGATTGGAAAAGAAGTCCATCGTATCGTTGAAATTCCTGCCGCCAAACTGCAGCTGATCGAAAACGTTGTAGGAGAGAATACTGAGGATACTCAGTACCGCAATCGACCCCACAACCAGTAGAGCGCTGCGCTGGCGACTGATTTCAAAGTGCTCGGAAATCCAGGCATTGACCGATTCTACAAGGCCAACCATCGATGTGATCCCGGCCACCGACAGCATTAAAAAGAACAATATCGCAAAGATCTGGCCTCCCGGCATCTGGGCAAAAGCGACGGGCAGCGTTTGAAAGATCAGCCCTGCCCCAGCGGCAGGATCGAGTCCGTTTTTAAAAACAGCAGGAAAGATAACCAAGCCAGCCAGCACTGCGACGGCCGTGTCCGCAATGACGATAATGAATACGGACTGAGCGATCGATATGTTGCGCGGCAGATAGGATCCAAAGGTCATCATGCCGCCCATCGCCACACCGATTGAGAAAAAAGCTTGTCCAATCGCAGCAAGTACGGTGCCGTAAGTCACCTTGCTGAAGTCCGGCGTAAACAACCAGGTAAGTGCCTCACCGAAGCCGCCCGCAAAATAATTGAAGCCCGCGAGAAACAGCAACAGCGTGAACATCAACGGCATCATGATGCTTACCGCACGCTCGATTCCGCCCTGAACGCCGGACCAAATAATGTATCCGGTAATCAGGAGGCCGGCGAGGGTCCAGAACAGCATCCCCCAATTGTCCCCGAGAACGGCGCTAAATTGGGCCTCTGCCGCGGCCGCATCGATACCTGCAAACCCGGTACTGACCGCCTTGTAGAGGTACCAGAGGACCCAACCGACAACCACCGAATAGACAATCTCAATAGTGTAAGCGGCAAGCAAGCCCATG
Source organism: Pseudomonadota bacterium (assembly GCA_039815155.1). Lineage (GTDB taxonomy): Bacteria > Pseudomonadota > Gammaproteobacteria > Pseudomonadales > Halieaceae > Congregibacter. The sequence continues at coordinate 8,214 of JBCBZV010000021.1, read as the reverse complement.
CCGCCAACGAGACGCCATTGTGGGCTGCGACCGCTTTCCCGAGCTACATTTGCCATGGCGATGGGCGGTGCCGCATTGCCCCGTCGACCAATCATCAACTCACCCATAAGGATTGGCACGCCGATGAGAAACGCGCAGGCAAGATAGATAAGCACAAAAGCTGCACCGCCGTTTTCACCGGTGACATAGGGAAAACGCCAGATATTGCCCAAACCGACGGCAAAGCCGACCGAGGCCATCAAGAATGCAAAACGGGAGGTCCAGTTAACGCCCTCAGCGCCCGCTGCCGCCATAGTGTTTTCCTTATCGGTTTTGCCGGAGTCTACACAAAAGACCTAGGACCTTCAGCGCGTCGCAAAGCTTGGTGCACCTGTTTTCGATTTACAGAGGCTGCGTAGCTTGCTCAAGCCAGGCGAAGTCTTCGGGACTCAATAGCTCGAGAGCCAACTCGGAATGAATACGTCGATGATAGGCATCCACCCAAACCCGTTCAGGCTCTGTTAGTAAATCAGTCTCAATCAAACGGCGGTCGAAAGGAACGAAAGTTACCGGATCAAACTCCAGCATCGGCACCTCTTGTCCCTCTTCCTCCCTCGTTTGCACGAGCAGTAGATTCTCTCAGCGAATACCAAATGCTCCGTCTCGGTAGTAGCCCGGCTCATTGCTAAGAAGCATTCCAGGAGCAAGCTCGGCTGGATTCCATAGCTTTGCGATTCTCTGCGGCCCTTCGTGCACGCTCAGAAAGGAGCCGACACCATGACCGGTGCCGTGATCAAAGTCGTAGCCCTCGGCCCATAAAAATTGACGGGCGAGTGCATCGAGGTGCGTACCGCTTGTTCCCCGAGGAAATTTCGCCTGCTCGAGAGCGATGTGACCTTTAAGGACGAGAGTGAACAAGTGCTTCACTTCAGCCTCAACTTTGCCAGTGGCCACGGTTCGCGTGATGTCCGTCGTGCCATCGAGATATTGGCCGCCACTATCCACCAAATACACGCTATCACGTTGGATAAACGCTTCTTCGTTGTCCAGGTGATTGTAGTGACACATCGCCGCATTGGCGCCGGCCGCTGAGATCGTGTCAAAGGACGGCCCTTGAAAAAGATCCAGTTCGCTCCGCAACTCAGCAAGTCGATCCGCCAGGACTGCTTCGCTCAAAGCCGGTTTCGAGGCATCTGCAAGGTCCCGGTCTAGCTGGGCGAGAAAACGAATGACCGCTAATGCATCTCGCCTGTGAGCGTTGCGAGTTCCCTGTATTTCCGTCTCGTTTTTGCGCGCTTTCTGCTCGATAACCGGATCAGCGGCCTCCAGCAGCGAGGCTCCGCCGGCTTCCAGCGTGAGCTGCGACCAGGCATTCGCCGTGGATGGGTCTGCGAGAACAGTCTTTCCATCCCAAGCACTCAAAAAGTCTTCTGCTTCATTTGCGACCACTAGGAACACGTTTTCACCCACATGGGCAGCGAACCCTTCAGGCACCCGATCCGGGTCTAGCAATAAATGCAAACTCCCGTCCGCTTCTAGCATCGCCATACTTAGTAATACCGGGACGCAGGGCACGTCGTCTCCCCGCAGGTTTAGAATCCAGCTCACCGAATCGGGGGCAAATAGTAAGGCAGCATCAGCGCCCTGCGCGCTGAGCTGGGCCCCGAGACGCTCTCGCTTCGATACACTGGATTCACCGCTGTACTTTTCCTCTAACAGTAGCGCCGGTGTCGCTCGCACAAGCGGTCGATCAAGCCATGCTTCATCGATGGGATTTCGTGTGCTTCCTAGAAGTTCTACCTGGGCTTTCGCCAAGATCTCTCGTGTTGCTCGATACCACTGCAAGCTGCACATACGCGAATCGCATGCGACCCGTGCGCCCGATGGAAGCGTCTCGGCCAACCATTGCGCTGGTGGTGTATCGATCAGGTGGTGAAGTTCAAAGTGTGCTTCACTTACCTGGCGTCTTACTTGCACCGTATAGCGCCCATCTACGAAAAGCGCTGCGGTATCTGCGAGCACTACGGCCATGCCTGCGGAGCCGGTAAAGTCGGTCAACCAATGAAGGCGCTCGTTGTATTTAGGCAGATATTCGCCAAGATACTCATCCGCACGAGGAATGCAGTAGGCGTCAACCCCCTGCTCCGCCATCCAGTCTCTGAGGAAACTCAGTTTGCCTTCAATAGCACTTTGAATGCTTGCCATATTGCTACCCTTTGGTCGGCAAGATGTTCACCGAAGACGACTTCACGAGGCTCCGAGACTACCACTTAGCTTCATTCGAAACGCCTCGCCCTCTGGCGAGGCCAGCAGAGAAAGAGCCTGTGAGAGTTCCCTATCTAAGGGCGTGCCGTCGCCGCTCAGCTTTAAATCCAGTTCGTAGCGATCGCCCTGAAATTGCGCGCTGCCTTCGATCACGACACTTCCGCTCAAGGTCAGAATATCGGCGGAAATAGCACCCTGCTCCGAAGAAGACAGTTCGGCTACGTAGGTACCAAGGGGACGCGCACCGGTGTTCGTCAGCCATGCTGCACTCTCCCAAACCAGGCGTCCCTGCGCTTCCGTGGCAACGCCGTCGACGAGGCTGAAGCGCTCAAGCTGCAGCTTCAGCATGCCATCCAGTGCGATCGGAAGCAGCTGTCGAATCAAGGCCGCAGGGAGGCTAGCGTCAACGTCACTCAAACTGGTTGAATCGGTTCCTACACCAGCGCGAGTTGAAAACCGTTGGCGTCCCCACTCAGACTCGAGGTCGAGCTTTGGACTGAGGGTAAGGAGGGTGAAGGGGTTTACACTCCAAGAAAGACGCCCAAGGTGTATGGGACCGGCGGGAGAGTTCGCTATTGCACGCGCGGCCTCGCCGTTGAGTGCAGTTCCGGTCAGACCAGATAGCTGAACAGGTGCGCCGGACAACAGCATCGTTACGGCCCGGGCAGGAACATTCATAATCGCAAGGGTGAACACGATCACCAGCGCCACGACTAGCGCAAATGCTTTCATCGTCTTTCTTCCCTACCCGCCTGAGGCCAGGCGCAAATTCGCAGATACGAAACCAGCCGTCGCCGTCTGACTGAAGGACAGCTCTTCGACAATCAGCGATTCTTGCGTTTCAACGGAGTGGATCCAACGCAACAGATTGTCCAGGGCGACGCCCTCGAAGCGAAGCTGAACCGCGCCCCGACTGTTGGGCTGAAGCCGATTAATCTGTAAGTCAAAGCGTTCTGCTGAGCGGTTTAGCAAAGTCGTCAAATTTCTCTGAGACGAACCCTGCTTTGAACCACCGCGCGCACGAAGCGCAGCCAGTTCGGAGGCCATCGAGTCTACGCGGACCAACTTAGCAAAATAAGCTTGGTTCCGGTTTCGCAATTCCTGGCGCGCATCGGAAAGCGGAATGAGGATTAGAAACACCGCAAAATAAAATAGTAGGGCCACGGCGAGAATAAGCAAGGCAAGCTGCTCTCGCAGCGGAAAGCGAAGGAACCAGGCCTTCACGAGCGATCTCCGATTCGCAGCCTTGCGCGTACACCGGTACCGCTACGAGACGAGTTTTCCAAAACGGCGCTGTAACCTCGATCGGTCAGTGACTGACGCAGCTGTTCTACGTCGGAAAACCCAGCCGCATAAAGGTTTACTCGCAGCTCAGAGGTCCGCTGACTAAAATTGAGGCTCGCCAGAACCGTGCCTTCTTGGGCAGCGACAACCGCCGCCAGCGGTTCTACGAAGGAACTAAAAGTACGCCCAGAACCATCGCCCCGAAGCGCAGAAAGCTGGTTTTTCAGTTGCTTCTCGACATCGGGAACGGCGCCACGAGGATTCACCGAGCGGTACACGGCAGTTACCTCGTCGTTCAACGCTATCGTTTGGCGCTGTAAGTGCCGAAGATCAAGCCAACCTGCAACAAGATGCACTGCCAAGGCAACGGCGGCTACTACCGCAACAGCCTTCCATTGTGACCACCACACCGCATAGGGCAAACTCGGCGCATAGCTGCCCTGGCGAAGATTTAAACCAGTCACGATGTCTTTGCGGCTGGGACTCACACCATGGCTGTCCGCAGTACTGCCAGCCAGCAGCAGAGCCTGGGCCAGTCCTCCGCGTCGCCACTCCAGGGCTTCCGACCCTCCGCCCTGCGACTCTTGCTGCAGGTGGTCCCGAAGACGGTTGGGAAGCTGTGCGATATCTTCCTGCTCGGATTTGCCATACACAATTAGATGCTCAGGCGGATGACTCTCCGTCAGGGCGCTGAGCAAAGGCCCGGCCAAGTCGAGTTCGATTTGCGTGCCTTCTGATCGTCCGTAGCGAATCAGAAGATCGCCCTCGCGTATCACAATCGTCCAGTCTCCGTCAGTCCACGGTATTAGGAGGGGCTCGCTAATCCAGGGAACCGAGTCCGCAAACTCTCCTAGCGCTTCCTCCCAGTACTCCATTGAGCTTCGCCGAACCACGGCAACGTCAACCTGGTTTTTACTCGGCTGATAGCGAGCAAAGTGGAGATCGTCGATGTCTTCAGTGAGCTGTTCCTCCAACATGAACGGCAGAGAAGCATCCAGATGACGACGTTCCTCTGGTGCCAAAGCTAGCTGAAATAAGCGAACCTCGGCCCCGCTAACGGCAAACACAACCTGGTGTTCGCGCTGCGAAAGAAGTGTTTTGAGGCGGTTTCTAACGCCCGCATCTTCCACCGCATGTTCGTCGGCCGCTCCGGATTCAAGCCAAAAAAGAGCACCTTCCTTGAGGTAAAGAACGCTTCGGTTCATGCTCACTGAGGTATCTCCGGAATCAAGCTTCTGCTCACTAGGTATTCGTTCAGGCTGGCTTCGCGACGCTGAAGCACGCGAATATCGCGCTCGTCGCGTTCCACCCAACTGTACATGTGCTGTCGCCGATCAGCAATTTCAACAACGGTGCCCAGAAGAAAGTAACTGGAGCGTTCGGTAACTAAGCCTCTTATGGTTTCGGTAGTTTCTGCGCCGGGAAAATTCTCGGGGGATAAAAACTCATCCAGGTCCGCGAAGGGTTGAACGCTTCTACGCTCAAGGATGTTTTGGACGATCGCCTCATCGAGGGGTGTATCGACGCCGGTCTCGGGATTCAGACTACGCAGCACGGGTCCAGGGGCCGTATGAATATTGATTTGGCTAGCATTCTTCGGCCACACAGTGACGTAATGTTGCAGCGCCTCAAAGACCTCCGGTCGCATGTTGGCAATCGATCTTAGCTCGCTGACGCTGCTCAATTCCCGGTTGGCGGCGCGGTAGGCGGGGTTTTGCGCCACATAGAAACTGCTCTCCGCTCCATTCAAGCGTGGTTCATCATCCGCATCAAGAAAGTCAATTATCGCCTCCGTTAGGGCGCGGGCCTCAATCTGATCAACGACCACACCTGGAAGCGCCTGCAGCAGGCGAACGAATTGAAGTTGCGTACTGGTAAGCGCGCTTACGCCAATATTCTGCGCATCTCCCTCGCCACTGCCACTGGTATCTACCAAGGAGTTCAAATTGAACAGGCCCTGCAAATCCAATACGAATCCGCCGAGAAAACCTCCTTCTTCCAAAGGATAGGGATCGATACCCCTAGCCCATAGCTCCGTCAGGTCGTCCTTAAACGGTTCACCAGCCAGCTGATCGGCCTCGTAGTCAAAGACAAGAGCCAGCGTGACCAGAGCTTCGGCGCCGCGGAGGTAGGCCCAGGTCTGTTCCGCAATCGCGGAGTTGGCGCTGCGTCGATAGTTGAGATCAAAATCACGGCTCATGGCCACGACAATGGCGGAGACGATACCTGCGACAAGCAGTGCGATTATCAAGGCGACGCCGCTCGACCGCCCCCGTCTACAGGGGTTTCTTCTGTGCATCCTAGTGGGCACAGAAGCGTGCTCAAGGGGAGCGCGACCGAGCCCCGAACTATTGCGACGGCAGTTCATAAATTCGACGCAGCTCGCCAAAGTCTTCGAGGTTCAAACGAATTTCTAGCGCTTGCGGCGGATCGGGCGGTGTCAAGCCTGTACCGGGTTCGAGCACCCAGTTTCGTTCCCAGTTGCGCGTATCAATGTTGGCGTTCTGGTCGACTTGTAGCAACTCCAGCTCCGGCAAAAACCGAAGCTCCAGTTCTTCAACCCGGTCGAGCAAGCGAACGCGTACCGGCTCGCTATCCCCTAACCGATCCAAGACCTGATAGTAAGCACGCCAGAGGGAGTCGTCCTCCAGATAGTAAAAAACACGCTGCAGGTCGGATCGTGGCAAACCGGTGCTGTTCTGCCAGCCAGCACGAGTAAGTTCCAGTGGATGTATTGCGAGCGGACCGCCGGTTAAGGGTGCGCGAGGTTCGTCGAATTCATCGACGATAAAACGATTCGAGAACTGACGAAGATCGCGAGACACAATTGAAAGCGCTCGATTCAGATCTCTCACCCGATCTCCCCCGGCGCGCAGCTGATCGACGCTGGAAATGGCAGCGGAAATGCTGGTGTACGCGGTTGCGGTAACCATTACGGTAATCGCCAAAGCCACAAGCACCTCCACCAACGTAAAGCCGCTGGCAAAAGCTCGGCCACCATACTTGTTGCCGTGGACGTTCGATCTCATTGCGAACCCACACCGGCAGCGAGGAAGGCGACGAGCGTGTAGATGGGAAGCGTATTCGCTTCGTCGCTGGTTCGTACTTCTAACTCTACCCGTGCGAAGTTCGGCAACTCGGTTTCTTGCGTACGAAAGGACCAGAACCATTCTCTATCGGCGACCTCCTCCGAGCCTCTTAAATTGCTAGTCAATCGCACCTGCCCACTGCGTAGGCCTAAGCGCAACTCTTCCATGCGGTTGCTTGCAACCAGTTGCGCGATCGCTCGGTCGCGCATGTAGGCGGTTCCATCTATTTGTTGATTGAGTATGGATAGGAGAGACGGCAGCGTAATCGCAACCACAAACAACGCGACCATTACCTCGATCAGCGTGAAGCCCCGCAGCGGGGAATGCTTTGGCGCCCTATGGCTCAATTTCATCACTGGGGATTGGCTCATCACTCACTCGAGAAAATCGAGCCAAGGCATCCCAACTCAGATAGAGGCGGCTATCCGCATCAGACCAGGCCACCAACTCCCCTGGCTGGGTCTCACCGCTCGCCAGAAATAACCACTGCGGTTCGCTGATTGCGTCCCCTTGGACAGCCTGTTCTCCGTCCGCAGCCAGGTCGATGGCCTCTCCATCAAGCGTAAGCTGAAGCTCTACATCTTCCGGAAAGCGAATAGAAGCGAAGAGCTCGCCGGAGTTCGCTGGCTGCTCCCAACCATCAGGGAGGCGTTGCCTCCAATGCAGCTCGAATAGCGAAGCACCATTATCGGCCTGAGTCTCGACCACAAGAAGGCCTAAATCAGCGCCGGAAAACTGTGCTTCGTCGATCGCGTAGACCGCGAGGGCAGAGAGATACTCAAGCTGCTCGCGCACCTCTTGCTTTTGTCCACCGAAGGTTAAGGCGACAAGGGCAATCCCGGTGATCAGTCCCATCACCATCAAGGCGAATAGAAGCTCAACGAGACTAAATCCACGGAAACCTCGGGTTGGCACGACTCGGCTAGCCAGCGTAGTGAACGGCACCCTTACGATGAGAGGCGGAGCCTAACTCTCTTCCTGTTTCCAATTGCCAATGTCTTTATTTTGGCCCTCACCGCCAGATAGACCATCCGCACCGAGCGTATAGATATCGACTTCTCCATTTTCTCCCGGGCTTAGGTACAGGTACTGTCGGCCCCAGGGGTCGAGAGGGACTTCCGACAAATAGCCACCGTCTTTAAAGTTACGCGGCTCCGGATCGAGGGAGCTCGCGGTCACTAATGCATCCAGTCCCTGTTCCGTAGTCGGATACACATAGTTATCCAAACGGTAAATTTTCAGGGCAGTCTCGATAGCCTTGAAGTCCGCTCGGGCCTTTTTGATACGAGCATCGTCGGCTTGGTTTAGGACCGTTGGAGCAACAATGCTTACGAGCAAACCCATTATCACAAGCACAACCAGAATCTCGACCAAAGAAAAGCCCGCAGCCCGTTGTGTGTTCAGTGTACGCATGGCATTAACCCACCATTTTAGTCATATCGAATATCGGTAACATGATCGCCAACACAATTACCAGAACGATCAGCCCCATTACCACCACCATTAGCGGTTCGAATAAGGCGAGAAGCCGACCCAGTGTCAGCTCTAGCTCGCGCTCCTGATTGCTAGCCGCGCGTTCTAGCATCTCTTCAAGTGC
>JBCBZV010000107.1:0-14210 GCA_039815155.1 Pseudomonadota bacterium | reverse complement strand
GTGGCGTCAAGGAGTCCGGCTCCGGCCGTGAAGGCTCTAAGTACGGGCTCGATGACTACGTCGAGATCAAATACATGCTCATGGGTGGACTGGGCTAGTACACCCACAATCGGTTACCAGCACAAAGCTTTTAGCCACTACTAGCCACTACGACGGCGTTTGCACCCGGGAAAGCTGCATAGCATCTCAAATATCAGATTGGCCGCAAGCAATGCGGTATTTCCCGAAGGATCATAGGGAGGCGACACCTCGACCAAGTCAGCCCCAACTAGATTCATACCGTAGAGACCGCGGATGACCTCTAGCCCTTGCGATGAATGCAACCCGCCCGGCTCCGGTGTTCCCGTACCCGGTGCGAAGGATGGATCCAAACTATCAATGTCGAAGCTAAGGTATACAGGCTGTTCAGCGCCGACAGCGGCCCGGATCTCATCCATGAGCGGCGTCAGGGAGCGGTACCAGCATTCCTCGGCGGGAACTACGCGAACACCTCGACTCCGGGCCCAATCGAAGTCGTCTGCGGCGTAGCCGGTCGCCCGTAAGCCGATTTGCACCATAGCCTTTGGATCGATCAGAGCTTCCTCGAGTGCTCGACGAAAAACCGTTCCGTGGGCTATGCGCTCGCCGAACATCTCATCGTTCATATCCGCGTGCGCGTCAACATGCACCAGCGCGAGCGGTCCGTACTTTTTTGCATGGGCTCTGAGAATCGGCAGCGTCATCGTGTGATCACCACCGAAGGCCAGGGTCTTGGCGCCCTCTTCTAGAGTTTTTGTAAAGTGCTGTTCAATCAGAGCTACGCTCTTTTCGAGACTGTAGGCATTCAGGGCCACATCTCCGGTATCTGCTATCTGAAAAGAATCAAAAGGAGCCGCGCGCGTTGCCATCCCGTAGGGACGCACCATCACCGATTCGCTGCGGATCTGACGGGGGCCAAAGCGCGTGCCAGTGCGGTTACTCGTACCGCTGTCTAGTGGAACGCCCACCAGCGCAACGTCCAGACCGGCAGCGCTCTGGGCAACTGGGAGGCGGAACAGACTGGCTATGCCGCCGAAACGAGGCATTTCGTTGCCCGAAAGAGGTTGATTGTAGTCAGTCAAAGATTTACACCCACACCTTCAGTCTTTTCGCGCTGCATTTAGGGCTACATTCGAACTTCTGCATCTCTCTACGAGTAGCTAGCTTGACGACTAGCTAGCTTGGCCCCGCCTTAAAGCTCCGCCGTGCAACTAAGCTAGTGCGCGCTCGACAGCTTTAGACCAACTGTTCAAACGTTTGCGACGTTTCCCAGCACTGAGCGAAACGGCAAACTCTCGGTCCCGCTGCCAGATGCCCTTTAGCTCTCGTTTGCTTGCCCACAGACCAACCCCGAGACCCGCAAGATAGCTTGCCCCTGCCACGGTCGTCTCGATCATTTTAGGCCGCACAATTTTGCGGCCCAAATAGTCCGCTTGAATCTGCATCAAGAGATTATTGGCGGCAGCGCCACCGTCTACCCGCAGCGGTTTCATCCGCTTACCAAGCTCTCGTTCCATGCTCGCCAAAATATCGACATTTTGTAGAGCCATTGCATCGAGGGTAGCCCTAGCGATATGACCGCGTTCGCTTCCGCGGGTAAGTCCGGTAATTAAGCCCCGAGCGTCCGGCGCCCAATAAGGCGCGCCCATACCGGTCAATGCCGGCACAAATTCGACGCCACCATGATCGTCGACGCTAGCCGCCAAGGCTTCAATCTCCGGAGCTTTGCGAATGAGTTTCAAGCCGTCTCGCAACCATTGGACGGCAGCGCCACAAACAAATGCACCACCCTCTAGAGCATAAACAGTCGCCTCACCCTCTAGCTGCCAGGCTACCGTTGTCAGTAGTCCAGACTTGGAGTGAATAGGTGTTTCACCGGTATTCATGAGAATGAAGGATCCGGTACCGTAGGTGCACTTAGCATCACCGGCAGCGAAGGCCGTCTGCCCGAATAGTGCGGCCTGTTGATCACCGGCAATCCCTGCAATCGGAATCCCATCGGGAAGCCCACGAACTCCCTGCGTGTACCCCAGCACACCGGAGCTAGGTCTTATTTCCGGGAGAATCGCTTCGGGGACTTCAAACAAGTTCAGCAGCTGTGAATCCCACGCACAGCGCTTCAGATTCATTAGGGACGTCCGTGAAGCGTTGCTAATGTCGGTGCCGTGGATCGCGCCACCGGTCAGACGCCAAAGCAAATAACTGTCGACTGTCCCCGCTGCGAGTTTACCCGCCCGTAGAAGGCGCTTTGCTGCAGGAACATTCTTGAGCATCCACCGGTACTTACTGGCGCTGAAATAGGGATCAAGTAATAGCCCGCTGCGCCGTCGCACCTCCTGCTCTACACCCTGCCCCTTAAGTACAGCGCAAAAGTCAGCGGTGCGCCGACACTGCCATACAATCGCGTTGCAAGGGGACTCACCACTATCCTTATCCCAAAGAACTGAGGTCTCGCGCTGGTTGGTAATGCCGATGGCAGCGATATCACCTGGTTTACACAGCTTTTTACGCAGCACGGACGCAAGCGCTTTTTCGACCGATGCCCAAATCGCCTGCGGATCGTGCTCTACCCACCCAGGCTGCGGAAACAGCTGGGCAAACTCCACATTACTGCTCGCTCGCAGCAGGCCACGCTCATCGACGAGCGCGACCGTGCTGCCGGTTGTCCCCTGGTCAACCGAGAGGACGAATTGACCCATTAGGCAGCGAAGCCTTCCACCGCTTTAATTTCAAGGTAGTCGGTAAAACCGTGCGCACCCCACTCGCGACCATTACCGGATTGTTTGAAGCCACCAAAGGGAACGTCATAGCCCCCAGAAGAACCGTTCAGATGAATATTGCCTGCGCGGATCTGGCGAGCGACACGACGGGCGTGATCGATATCTTCACTTTGAACATAGCCGGCGAGACCGTAAGGAGTGTCATTTGCCATCGCGATGGCCTCGTCCTCTGTCTCATAGGGAATCATCAGTAGCACGGGGCCGAAGATCTCCTCGCGAGCGATCGTCATGTCGTTGTTTCCATCGGAAAACACTGTCGGTTTTACGAAATAACCTGCGTCGATACCTTCCGGGCGGCCAGTGCCACCTACAACAAGCTTCGCGCCTTCGTCGATACCCTCCTGGATCAAGCCCTGAATCTTATTAAACTGGACCTCCGATACCACCGGACCCATCTGCGTACCCTCCTCTGCGGGGTCGCCTACTACCAATGCAGCGGTAACGCGCTTGGCTACTTCTTCAGCTTCGGCTAATCGGGAAGCGGGCACGAACATGCGAGAGGGTGCGTTACAGGACTGCCCCGTATTGTTGTACATATGCAAAACTCCCCGCCGCACCGCCTTTTCTAGATCGGCGTCGTCGAGGATGATATTTGGCGACTTGCCACCCAGCTCTTGGGTGACGCGCTTCACACTTGGCGCCGCATTCATTGCAACCTGCGTTCCCGCTCGCGTAGAACCGGTGAAGGACATCATGTCCACATCTGGGTGTCGTGACAGTGCCGCGCCGACCGTTGGCCCATCTCCATTAACCAGGTTGAACACGCCGGCAGGCACGCCCGCCTCGTGCATTATTTCAGTCCAAATCTGGGCCGACAAAGGCGCGACTTCACTTGGTTTGAGCACTACGGTGCAGCCGACTGCGATCGCTGGAGCCACCTTGCAGGAGATCTGATTCACAGGCCAGTTCCACGGCGTAATCATGCCGCAAACGCCGATCGGCTCCTTGATGACCCGGTGTGGGCCAAGATCTTCTTCAAACTCATAGTCAGTCAGGATACGCAGAGCTTCTTCTAGATGACCCAAACCAGAGTGGGCTTGGGCTGTATCCGCGAGGCTCTTTGGAGCCCCCATCTCCATGCGGATGGCATCTGCCATGTCCTGGTAGCGTTTTTGATAAGCTTCGATACAACGCTGCAATACCGCCATTCGCTCTTCCCGGGAGCTGAACCCGTAGCTGGCAAAAGCGCTCTTTGCGGCAGCGACAGCACGATCAACATCCGCCTCCGAGCCCAGGGAAATCCTTGCGCAAACAGATTCATCCGCCGGATTAATCACATCAAAAGGTTTTGCCTCAATCGGATCCACCCATTCGCCATTGATATAAAACTTCAGATAATCAGCCATGTTATTTTCTCCGTGACCTGGTGTGCCTATTCCTAAGAGCGCGCAAGTTTAGCATCGCAGGCGACCAGAAAAAGTACCCGTCTGTGGGGACTGTCTGTCGGACTCGCTAAGGGAATTAGGGCCGAGCGCCGTTGCTAGTCGCAGAGTTATCGAGTTGCTACTCGATTGCTCATCTATGACAATTGGGACTACTGACCAGAGTTTTACTACCGGGGGACTACGCCGATGAATATGGACATAGGAAGCGACGAGTTAACGCTGTTCCGAGACATGGCCCGCAGGGCCTTTGAGAAAGAAATTGCACCGCACTTTGAACAGTGGGAACACGACCACCTTGTACCCAGAGAACTCTGGAATACGCTGGGCGCAGCCGGTCTTCTGTGCCCGGACGTGGCCGAGGAATACGGTGGCGCAGGCACAAGTCCTCAAGTCACGCTCGCGCTGATGGAAGAGCTGTCAGTGATGGGCTTTGGCGGCGTTGCAACAGGTTATAGCATTCACTCAAACATTGTCGCCCCGTACCTCAGCCGCCACGGCACCGACGCTCAAAAGCAATACTGGCTACCGAAGATGGTAAGCGGTGAAGTGATTGGCGCCCTCGCCATGACAGAACCAGGCGCCGGCTCCGACGTTCAGGGCATACGAACAAATGCTGTTCGGGACGGCGAAGACTGGATACTGAACGGCTCCAAGATCTTTATCACAAATGGTATTCATGCGGACTTAGTGGTTGTAGCAGCGATTACTGATCCGGGTAAAGGAGCTAAGGGCACATCCCTGTTCCTAGTGGATGCGAGCCTGCCTGGATTCGAGAAGAGCCGTAAGATTGAAAAAATCGGTCAGCATACGTCCGACACCGCGCAACTTTTCTTTCAGGATGTACGCCTGCCCTCGGAGGCGCTTTTAGGTGAAGAAAATCGCGGCTTCGTAATCATGATGGAAGAACTGCCTCGCGAGCGGCTCGGAATTGCCGCCCAGGCCATAGGCTCTGCGGAAGGTGCCCTTCAACTTACCATCGAGTACGTTAAGGAGCGGAAGGCGTTCGGTCAGGCGATCGGCGACTTTCAAAATACTCGCTTTAAACTCGCCGACGTGAAGACTGAGATTGCGCTCAATCGAGCGCTCTACGAACAGTGTGCCGATGAGTACGCACAAGAGCAGTTGACCGCCGACAAGGCGGCTATGCTAAAGCTCGCTTCCTGCGAAATGCAGTGCTCGACAATCGATGATTGCCTGCAACTGTTCGGTGGCTATGGTTACACCGTCGAGTATCCCATATCGCGCTTTTACACGGATGCACGAATCCAGCGAATCTACGGTGGTTCCTCGGAGATAATGCGCGAGTTAGTTGCGCGAACGATGCTGGGTCGCTAGCGCCCCTTGAGCCGGGTCATCCTTGCGGGCGCGAGCGGCTACTTAGGCCAACATGTAGCCTGCGAGCTGGCACGACGCGGGCATTCGTTGCTCCTACCCATGCGAACAGCGGGTGTGATGCCCGAGCCAGCACACCCGACACAGCAAACCATCGAACCGCTCGTTATCGATTTTCGGGATCGGGCGGCTCTCACCAAACACTTCCAGCGGTTCGCTCCCGACGCTATCGTGTCTTGTATCAGCAGCCGTCATGGGGGAATCCGCGATGCTTGGCGGGTAGACTACGAGGCGAATAGAAATTTGCTTCACGCAGCGCTCACAAGCGGGCTCAAGCACTTCACCTTATTGTCTGCGATCTGTGTTCAAAAGCCCCTTCTCGCCTTTCAGCATGCGAAGCTCAAATTCGAACAGGAGTTGATCGCTTCGGGACTAAAGCACAGCATCGTCAGGCCCACCGCTTTTTTTAAGTCGCTGTCTGGGCAAGTCAATCGAGTTAAGTCCGGCAAGGCTTTTTTCCTGTTCGGGGACGGACAGTTGACTCGGTGTAAGCCCATTGCTGAGCAGGATCTGGCGAGCTACATGTGCAATACCCTGGAAGACGAAAGCCTGCAAGGCGTGCTACCCATCGGAGGGCCCGGCGAGGCGATCTCCCCTCTAGAACAGGCACAGCTACTCTTCGACTGCGCAAAAAAACCGTTGCGTCTGCGACGGATTCCCGCCGCAGTACCCAAGCAAATTTCTCGCCTGTTGGCGGTGCCAGGGCGCTGGTCTTCAAGCTGGCGCGACAAGGCAGAGTTCGCTCGTATCGCCCACTACTATGCGACCGAATCCATGCTCCTTTGGGACGAGCAACATCAACGCTACGACGCTGAGGCTACTCCGAGTTTCGGCTCAAACCTGTTGCAGGACAGCTACCGTAGACAACTCGCGGGGGCTGACTCGCAGGAGCTGGGCGCACAGGCGGTTTTTAGCAGACCCTGAATGTCAAGCGTGGGCCAAAGAAAACAGTGGTGGTGCATCACTGACTCCTTCGTACTCATATTTCCAGCTTCCATTCTCCAGCAAGGCCCTATGTCTCGGTCCTTCTATCGACATGTCGCCATGGGTGTAAGCAACATCGCCTTCGTACAAGGTCGCGAAGCCGCCCTCTCCCTCGATTGGCACCATTAGCGGTAGAATTCTCGGACAGGGAGTCTCCCGCTCGCCAAGCAGAGCTTCCTGGGCATTTGCGTAACGGCTTAGAGCTCGCAACGTTATATAGGTAGGCGGCAGGATCGGTAATTCTCCATCACGGTGCGCCTGAAGCGCTTCAGCCACGCCGATCCATTGATGCTCGTGGATTTCACTCCCGTCGATGGTGATTTCTGCATCCGCGTCAATCAAACCGGCAAAGATCCAAGTCGAAAAACGCTTGGGTTCGCCGATAGGCGTGGTCCAGTGGCTTATCAAGACCATCTCTTGCGGGTCCGGTTTCACACCGGCCTCTTCCTCCGCCTCGCGAGCCGCAGCACAGCGTGCGGCTTCATCCTCATCGCCGCCCGCAAGTACTCGATCCTGCTCCTCCACCGCACCACCGGGAAAAACCCAAAAGCCTCCCGCGAAGGCCAGCTTTCGGTTGCGCCTCACCATCAAAATCTCTAGTTCGGCGGAGCCATCTCGTAATAGTACGACCGTGCTTGCGGGTCTAATCGGAATCGATTCAAGCTCACTCATTCCCCATCAACTCCATCAAGCCAAGAACCGTAGCTTCAACACCAAGCGTGACCGAGGGTTCAGGCTCTATCTTGAAGATTGGCGAATGATGGGAAGGAATTGGTGCGCCGCCATCGGCTGCAGCCTCAAATGCGGCTGGAGCAGTACCCCCAACGAGAAAGTAGGTACTAGGGATATAGGGATCGTTGGTGAAGAACGGGAAATCTTCTGAACCCATGCCACGACGCTTCTTATCCCACATCACGTCTGAGCCGAGCTCCGCTTTCCAGAGCGCGCGAAGCTTTTGTGTCAATTCACCGTCGTTGAAGGTAACGGGTACGGATTCATCCGAAACAATCACCTCTGGAAGCTTATCCTCCGGTAGCCCAGCCACCCGACCCATGTTCTCTGCAATCCGTTTTATACCGTCCAACAGCAGCTCTCGATTGTCCGGGTCATCGTTTCTCACCGTTAGCTGTAGGTGTGCTCGGTCACTGATGATGTTGTGCTTAGTTCCCGCATGAAATGCTCCCACCGTTACTACACCGGCGTCTCGCGGAGCGAGCTCACGGCTGACAAGTGTCTGCAAGCCCAGTACGATCTGCGAGCCGAGCACGACCGGATCGACACCCGTATGTGGACTAGCACCGTGTGCGCCCACCCCGTGTACGATGATGTCAACAGTGTCGCCACCGGAGAACTGCGCTCCAATGGCAGCACCTAGCTTCCCCGTAGGCAAACCGCTAGATACATGGAAAGCCATGGCCATATCGGGCTTCCCAAAGCGCTCCCAAAGATCATCGTCCATCATCGCCCGAGCGCCCGCAATGCGTTCCTCCGCGGGCTGTCCGATTAGCATGAGCGTACCGCTCCATTCAGATCGGCGAGCACTCATCTGGCGGGCGGTGCCAACCAAGCTAGTAATATGAACATCATGCCCACAGGCGTGCATCACGAAGACTTCGTTGCCACTTGGGTCAACTTGCTTGGCACGGGACGCGTAGGAAAGACCACTTTTTTCCTCGACGGGGAGGCCATCCATATCAGCCCGCATCATGACCAGGGGACCAGGACCATTCTCCATTAAGGCAACAAGGCCGGTACCACCTACGCCTTCGGTAACTTCAAAATCGGCGGCTCGCAGCTCTGCAGCGAGTCGCTTCGCCGTTTCTGTCTCTTGAAAGGACAGCTCTGGATTTTCGTGAAAATGAATAAACAGATCGCCCAAGTGTTCCGCGTAATCCTCTAGCACCGCGGCGTGCAGGTCTCTGGCATGGGCGGCGTTTACTATCGAGGTTTGAAAAGCTAGGGCAAAAAACGCAGTTACTGACAAAAACAGACTCAACGCACGCCTGGGCATTGCTGTGCGTGTATGAAAATCATCAGCGGCTAGCCGGAGTGCGATGGTCGAGCGGCGAAAACCATGATGGCGGTGAAGGCAACGAGAGAGGTGAAAGCGACGAGAGAGGTGAAAGTTGTGCGAGATGCGAAAGCGGTTTAAGAAATGCCTTAGATCGATGGCTGATAAAAAAGCATGCATTAATACGATCCCTAGTGATTAAGATAGTGTTACGGCAGAGTCTGCTTCCAAATCGGTGAGGAGGATTCGGAACGTCTCGCGACTTTGATCAACTCGGTGGCTCTTTATCTAAATAAACCTTTGCTAAGCGAATCTTTGGTTACCGGACACGGGCTACGGGCTACGTCAACTTAACGACATAGAGGTATCAAAACCAAGACTTTGAGCGCGCTCCCGGCACACGTCCTTGTCGTCTTCGCTGCGTGAGCTGATCCAAAGATTAGCGGAGCGAGTACCAGAGCGGCAAAATGCCAGAACGGGGCGAGCATCATTGTCAAACAACACTTTCATACGCTCGAGGTCATCGCCTGGATAGTTAAATGCATTAACAGGAAAATGGTAATACTCGAGCCCCGCCGCTTCCGCCGCCTGCCGCAAGCTCTCCGCCTCCGGCTGCCCTGGAACTTCGTTATCGGGCCTGTTGTTTATAACGACCTTATAGCCCTGAGCAGCAATTTCAGTCATATCGGAAGCGCTGACCTGAGGTGAGGTCGCGACTGTCTCCGTAAGGCGAAAAAACCTCACTCCCTCTTGCATCGAGAGCACTCCAATTAGGCTGCGAGAGCCCGAGTATAGCAAGGACTGAAGTCGATCACGGAAGACCGATGACACCGTCGTACAGCAATTTTGCACCCACCAGAACAAGGAAGATGGAGATCACCCGGTAATAAACACCGGCTGGGGATCTTCGCACGAGAAAGCGACCAAACAAGACTCCCAGCGGAGCTATTGGCATCAACACCAGAGCGAGAACAAGGTTTTCGCGAGCAAATAAATCCAGTGCGTAATAGGCGGGCAGTTTTGCTAAGTTTACGACGAGAAAAAAAATACCAGCGGTACCCGCATACACAACCGGGGGAAGACGTTTAGGCATTAGATACATAGCGAATGGAGGACCGCCGGCGTGAATACTAAAACTAGTAAACCCAGCCATGGTGCCAAACAACGTCGCGAATCCTGCGCTATGGACAGAGCTTTGCGTGCTTCTAAGTGCGAATAAGAACTGCAGGCCGAACACTATCGCAACACTGCCAACAAATACGCGGGTCAACGCCTCATTCATCGCATCGGCAAATATCCACCCCGCCGCAACGCCGATAAGTCCGCCGGGCAGCAGGAGCTTTAAAGCTGTTTTATCGAAGTCACTGCGGTAGCTGTAAACCACTACAAAGTCCATCAATACGAGTATCGGTAACAAGATTGCAGCGGCGCGCGTTGGAGGCATGACGAATGACATTAGCGGAACCGCGAGAATGGCGATGGCGCCACCAAAACCGCCTTTGGCGATACCGTAAAGGAGCACCGCGGGCACGCTTACAATATAAAAACTTGGATCGCTGAGCATTGGCTATAAGGCCGGACCTAGGCGATTAGGCCCAAGTCCCCGTGCAAAACATCAAGAATTGCTTCGCGAGGCCGATCCGGGACAGCCATCGCGGGGCCAAGTATGGCGCTCGCCTCACTAAGATAGAGCTGGGAAACCTCTTCGAATAGGCCGTCGGGCAGGGCATGGTTTTCTGCAAAGCGCTTTCGCTCACCCATTCTTTGCGGATCCAATAGCAACGCTGGCTCTGGAACGTGAGCCAGTAGTGCTTGACGAAAGTGCTCCTTACTAAACTCTTTAGGGGTGCCGGCCTGCCAATCCGATTCCAACCAAATACGGGAAGAATCGGGTGTGCCGACCTCGTCCATAAACAATAATTCCAGATCACCGTTGAGAGCTGGAGCCAGGCCAAACTCAAATTTCGTATCGACTAGCAAGCGACCACTAGCGGCAAGTGCCTGTTCGATAGCGATAAAACCATCGTTTAGCGCACGCCGACACCGGGCCAGATCCTGCGGGCTTCGTAAGCCAAAAGCTTCAAAGTGACGCGTAATCAAATCTGGAGACACCGGAGCGTCGTCATAGGTAGGCACTCCCGGTAAATTCCTAAACACGCCCTTTGTACTGGGTGTAAACAGCAAGCGGTCAAAGCGAGCGTACTGCTGCAAGCCCTCTGCCAGATCCTCTCCCGCGAGGGATCGCTCGCCAGCCTCGTAGGCCCGCCAGAGGGATCCGGTGAGAAACCGCCGAGCGATAGCTTCGATTAACAAGGGCTTCGCCTGACGTACCACCCAGAGCATCGGATGAGGCATTTCAAGTAAGTGGTGGGCGAGATCCGACGCCGGAGAAATCTTGTTAAACCAGTGCGCCGCAATTTTGTTCAGCGCAGCCCCTTTCCCAGGAATTCCGTCCATCGAACTAGAATGCCAGGCGCAGTCGAAGGCAGAGATTCGATCCGAGATCACCATAATTGCCAAGTCAGATCTGGGGTGAACTGCATAATCTCGCTGTTTGATCAGGCGCGTGGAATCGTGTCTATTTAAAAAATATACCGAGCGTACCTTGCCGCTGTGTACCGGCTTAGCCGTTCTGATGGGTAGGTCATCCGTGCGGTAAAGCACCCGGCTCCCATCACCGTTCATACTTTGCGTCCTTGTTGTTGAAGAGCGTTAGGCAAGTGACAAAAAGAAGCCTGCAATTGCGGCACTCATCAGGTTGGCTAAAAAACCTGCAAGCACCGCACGCAGGCCGAGCTGGGCGATCAGAGGCCTCTTCTCTGGCGCGAGCGTACCCAGACCCCCTATTTGAATGGCGATTGAAGAAAAGTTCGCGAATCCGCACAGGGCGAAAGACACTACCGCCTGGGAGTGAGCATTCAAGGCCTCTTTGTCTTCGTAGAAAGTACCAAACGCAACGAATTCATTTAAAACAAGCTTCTGACCGATCAGATTACCTGCGAGGGAAGCCTCATCCCAGGGTACTCCGAGCAGGAACGCAAAGGGCCGAAAAAGGAGGCCAAGAATGAGTTCCAGCGACAGGCTATCAACCCCAAGTAAGCTTCCGACCCACGTCAGCAAGCCGTTTAGAAGTGCAATAAGGCCTACAAAGGCTAGAAGCATTGCGCCAATATTCACCGCCAGAGCCAAGCCCTTCGCAGCACCAGTCGCGGCCGCATCGAATACGTTTACACTTTCCTCGAAGCGAAGCACTGCTTCCGACCCATCGTCGACCAGCGTTTCTTCTTCTGGAACCAATAGTTTCGCCATTAACAAGCCACCGGGCGCTGCCATGAAACTCGCCGCAAGTAAATACTTGAGCTCTACGCCAAGGGCGACGTAACCAGCGAGTACGGAGCCGGCTACGGTCGCCATGCCCCCCACCATCACCGCGAACAACTCAGACCGGGTCATCGACGCTACATAGGGCTTAATTACCAAGGGTGCTTCGGTCTGGCTGACAAACACGTTGGCTGTAGCGGACATGGACTCGGCGGCGCTCGTCCCCAGTGCTCCCCGCAGCGCGGAGCCGATAATCCGAACCACCCATTCCATTACCCGCAGGTGGTAAAGCACCGCAACGAGCGAAGAGAAGAAGATGATGATCGGCAGCACTTGAAAGGCGAAGACAAAACCAATGGAGTTCGCACCTATGGGGCCAAATACAAAGTCGATACCTGCCTGGCCATAGGCAATGACACTCGACACGCCACTGGACATCGCCGCTAGCAAAGCGCGCCCGATGGGAAAATAAAGCGCAAATGCGCCGAGGAAAAGCTGCAAAGCAAAAGCTGCGCAGACTGTACGAATCGATACGGCACGGACATTGGTTGAGAAGATCAGCGCAACTGCGGCAAATACGAACATTGCCGATAAGCAAAGAAGCGCTGTACTCATTAAGAAACCATCCTGTTGATTACCGCTTTTGATTCACGTGCTCAGCATGCCGTCTGCTATGAGAACACACTGAAGGCTAGGCCTTTGTGTCTTCACTAACCCGACCCAAAATTGCCCTTCGGACCGTATCGAGAGCAACGGAATTTCGGCCTCCCCCAGTAACTACGAGATCAGCATGTTCCGCACTGGGTCGAACAAAGTTATGGTAACCGGGTCGTACCGTCGCAAGATATTGCTGCGCTACCGAGTCAATCGTGCGCTCCCTTTCCTGAACATCGCGCTGCATACGTCGCAGCAGGCAGACGTCTAAAGGCGCATTTATGAACAACTTGAGGTCCACAAGGGATCGCAGATCTGAATTTGTGAGCACCAAAATGCCCTCAACGATTAAAATCGGTGCGGGCTCTACGCAACGCTTCTTTTCAGCACGCGTATGTCGTGCGTAGTCATAAACGGGCACCTGAACCGGCTTGCCCGCCCGTAGAATCCGCAGGTGTTCCGCCATAAGGTCCTGCTCAATAGCCTCCGGATGGTCATAATTACGCTGCTCCCGTGCTTCGAAGCTGAGGCCCGATTGATCACGGTAGTATGAATCCTCGGCCAAAGTGGCTACCGAATACGGCCCAAGAGCGTCGCTCAACTGTTCCTCAAGCGACTGAGCGAATAGCGTTTTTCCAGACCCGGACGGACCCGCTATGGCAACTAAATAAGGCAATGCGCCTGGGCTCCTTGAGCAACTCGTTTGGGCAATCCGCGCAAGTCTAACGATTTAGAACAGCCGGTCCAGTTTCTAATCGACTTCTCCAAGCTGAAGAAGCGTTTAACAACGCGAAAGACTCGCAATAAACACACAGGAAAAAGCGCCTGGATTCTTGGGTCATCCAGCGCGCTCAGCTACACTCTGCGCGCCGAACAAGAAGGATAAACAGGTAACCATCCATGCCTCGCCGATTAGCTCCTAGGAAAAGCCATTTTTTTGTCTTAAAAAAGGTGGCTCGCTGTCGTCTCTCACTATCGAGCCTGTTTCCTTGTGCAGCCCTGGGTTTCCTTGCGGCAACCGGTAACGCCCAAACTGGCGAAAAGCAAGAACCGGTACTCGAGCAAGTAATCGTGAGTGCGAGCCGTGTTCCGGAATCCGGCTATGCGCTAGCCCTGCCCTGGTCTCGCATCGACAAAGACGCGATTGAGCTAAGCGCGGCTGTGCACGTTAACCAGCTCCTACAACGCTCTGCGGGCACTTGGATTTCCCGTGGAAATGGCCAGGAGAGCCTCACCGCGGTTCGCTCACCGGTACTCACCGGCGCTGGAGGTTGTGGCGCCTTTTACGTCGCCTGGGATGGCATCAGTGTGCGCGCCCCTGGGTTCTGTAACGTGAATCAACTGTTCGACATAAATAGTGAGCAAGCGGGCAGCCTGGAAGTCATTCGAGGGCCCGGTACGGCGGTTTTTGGAGCCAATGCGGTTCACGGAGTTATTAATTCTTTGAGCGCAGACCCCGGAGCCGGTCCGCGCGCCCGCGTCGCGCTGGAGGCCGGGCCCCATGATTACTATCGTCTGCGCGGTGAACTACGTCAAAAGGGAGAGGACTCCCAGCTTGGCGTTTATATCAACGGGACCAGCGATGGTGGATTCAAAGATAACGCAGGCTTCGATCAGCAAAAAGTCACCGTTCGCTATGACACTCAAGGTTCGGTGTGGTCAACG
>JBCBZV010000098.1:0-15200 GCA_039815155.1 Pseudomonadota bacterium | reverse complement strand
CGTTAAAAGTAGAGGCTACCAGCGATCGCGCAATCTCAAGGGTATTTTCCAGGGACGTTTCGTATGCGTCGCTGGCGACAAACAATGCTCCCAGGAGTAGGAAGTCGGCAGCTCTATCTGACGTTAGTCCGTTCTGCCGCGCCAGTCTTTCCAAAGTAATTTGCAGCTTGCGATTGAGTTGCTGGCCTATTTCGCGATCTCTATCTGACGACAAATCGCTCATCCTTAAAACTCCGTGGGCTCAAAGTTCACATTGAAGATCGTCTTGGGGCAACAGGTGTTCATAGCGCTCGTCCGTGAGCGCGCGCAAAAAACATATCAGCGCCTCAATGTCTTGTTCCCTCATTGCGCGCCCATCTTTGAGTTCGGTTAGGGCGAGGGTCTCGGGGAATGGCGACGCCCGCCAGGGTGCCCCGGTCTCCGGGTTGGTTTGGTTGTCGGAACCGGTAATGTAGTGGTCGTAAAAGCGAAGCACGGTGTCTAGGCTGCGAAAAACGCCGTTGTTCATATAGGGCGCTGTGACCGCCACGTTGCGAAGCGTAGGGACCTTGTACTTACCGACTTCTGCGAGATCGTCGACATCAGGGTGGGCGAGAAGCCCCTCATCGAGGTCATCGAGCGGGAGATTATCGGCGATGCGTGCTTCTTCGTTTATGGGCGTGCCAATATTGTGGTACTCGTAGCTGGTAAAGGTCTCCGAACGATTGCTGTTCGGCGCTAGCTGGTGACAGGTCGCGCAACTTGTAAATTGCTGCGAGAAAAACAGCGCACGTCCTAGAGATTCCTTACTCCCTGGAAAAAACGTGTAATCGCCGCTCAGTGACCGGTCGTACTTTGAGTCAAAACTCATGAATAAATCCGTTCGCTCGTAGGCAGCAATGCTGGCAGCCATCGCATCGAACGCTGCGTCCGTGTCGTCGAAAATATCATCACCGTATAGGAGCCTGAATGAGGCTGCGTAGTCGGCATTTTCAAGCAGTCGTTCGATTACCGCGTCCCTACTGGGCATCGCCATCTCTTCCGCGCCCAGGGGAGGGCCCTTGGCTTGTTCTTCTAAAGTCGCCGCTCGCCCGTCCCAAAACTGCCCCCCCACATAGCCAAGATAGTCTGGTTGTTGGCTGTTGAAGCGGGGATGACTTTCAAACGCAAAGTCCGGGGTCAGAGTCGCGTAGGTCACGGTCGGTGTATTTCGGCTGGCTTGGGAGAATCCGTCATCGCCAACCGAAAAGGAAACCGGCCTACCGAACGCATCGAGCCTGTTATCGGTATAGGCTCGAACTGGGTCGTGGCATGTAGCGCAGGATTGGGTGCGATTTAGCGAAATGTTGACGTCGGAAAACAAACTCGCACCCAATAGCTCCGGCGTAGTAAAACTCGGCTCTACCGGTGGAGCAGGTGTGGGTGGAGGAGGTGCTATAGGATTGCCTTGCGCTGGGGGCTGAAAGGAATTGCGGTCGCTGCAGGCGATCAAAAGAAACGCAAACACTATGTAAAGAGTTTCTCTTAATGCTGCTGATGCTCGCATCATTGCGTTTGAGGGTCCGGCGCGAGCGATCCCTCAAGTTCCCCCTAGTTACCCACTACAAGATTCTGCGTGCACCGTAATAGCACCGCTTGGTGGCTTTCTAAACGGCACTCATTGATAAATTTTTGTCCGGTCTTCCGTCGATCATACGCTAGGGTTTTTCGGCCAAGGACAGGCCACCAAGCGATGCAAATTATAGCGGTTTTCAAAACTTGCAAAACAAGATCTGATTGCAATCAAGAATAAGAATAATTATTGTTACGAGTGGGTCTTTTCTGAGAAAACATGTCTGGGGAAAAAAATGAAACCTACAAAACTGGCGGTCGCTCTGGCTGCCTCGGCATTTCTTGCCGGTTGTAAAATACAAGTGATTGTTCCGGAGGGTGGTTCTGTAACCACAGTCTCAGGAAATATAGAGTGCGCTGCAGGCAATACCTGCGAAGTCGATGTCAGCAATGATGAATTTGATGAAACTTTCCAAGCGGTAGCGGCAGAAGGTTTTGAGTTTGTCGGCTGGAAGACTCGAGATAGAGGTCTCTGTGGCGGTAGCAGTGATGACTGCAATCTGCCTACGACCGGATTTACCGGTAACGAGATTCTAGAGGCGTTTTTAGCCGATGACGACGAAGACTTTTTCTTAGAAGCGGAATTCGTTCGCTTCAGTAACAGCGGTTTGTCTTCGCTGCTTGAAACAAACGCCGATATTGCGCTCGCTGCCTATAGCGATTCGGTTGATACGGCTGTTGCGCTCGAGAGTGCTATCGACACGTTTGCTGCAGACCCGACCCAGGCAAATCTGGATGCCGCCAAGGTGGCTTGGCTGGTGTCACGAGAGCCCTACGGTCAGACCGAAGTCTATCGATTCCGCTTAAGTCCTATCGATTCAACGAACTATATGGATGAAGATGGCCCCGAGGGTGAGATCAATGCCTGGCCGCTTGGTGAGGCTCTCATAGATAACGTACTCAATGCAGATCCAGATTTTGGTGATGACTTGGTCGGCGTTGTCACCAACGGCGTTGACGTCAACATGGGAGGCGCCGTCAATGGAACGGAAATGCCCCCTATCAACATAATTTCGGACACCTCAATTGAGATTACGAGAGAACTGATCGGCAACACCGTGACCGCCGACGATGAGCGAGACGTTCTCGCTGGGTATCACGCGATCGAATTTCTGCTGTGGGGTCAGGACCTAAACGACAACGCGATGGTTACTAACGGTGACGACCGGGAAGAGGCAGTTAAAACCAATGCCGCTCCCAACCTAGCGTTTGGCGGACAGCGTCCACTTAGCGACTTCACGTCTGATGAGTTTGCAGCACGCCGGCTTACCTACCTGCAGGTTGCTGCGGAAAAATTGATTGAAGACCTTGAAGGCGTTCGTGACGGTTGGCTCGACGGCGTAGAAGGCAACTACCGTGATCAGTTCACGTCGTTTGCCGATACTTCGGAGGCGATCCAAAGGCTGACGGAAATTCTGACCGGCATGGGAACTTTGTCGGAGGGCGAACTGGCAGGGGAGCGTATGCAGATTGCGTTCAGTTCCAATTCCCAAGAAGACGAGCACTCTTGCTTCTCAGACAATACGCATCGCGATATTGTCCTGAATGCGCGGGGAATCTCGAATAGTTTTTATGGGATCTACGCCGGCTATGACAGCGATTTAGATGGTATTGATGACGAAACCACTCGAGCCGTCGATGGCTTTGGCTTCGACGACTATGCCGCTGAACTTGCTGTTGAAGAACTGACAGCGATCTCGGATGAGTTGGATACGCGCTTGCAAGCGACCGCTACGAACGCGGACTCCATTGATGCGGCAGCGCGCAACGGTCAGCCGTTCGACGTGTTGATTCAAGATGAGAATCGCACTTCGGATAATCCGGTCGCGCAAACAATCCTCTCGCTCAACTCTCAGTCTAGCTCGATTGCGGACTTGGCGGAGCAGCTAGCGATTGATGTGCAAGTGGTAGACGACGATGCGTCCGAGTGTGATACGACGCAGCCTGATACAACCTGCGGCTAAGGTCAGCTAGGATGAGACCGGAACATCTCGGTATTGACGCCGAGGGGTTCCGGTCTTTTTCGTTTTGCGATAGCAGCTAATGGATTCCAGGCCAGTCACTCGGCGATTCCCTCTAGGAACGGTTCTGAGGCGAGCCCCAGCTCTCGCGAGGCTGCCTCACTTGCTTTTGCTGTTGGTCTCCTCACTGGCTCTACCGATTCCCGCAACACTTGGGGAATCCAACTATCTACGTGGTACTACGCTTCCCGTGTTGGCGGCTTCGTCGATGCCGACGGAAGCACTTCCCGGCGGTGCTGGGAGCGTACGCTTTCGACCGTTCGCGTCCTTTGAACTACCGGTAGCAAATCTCCCGGACACGCAAAAACCGTTTTTTCACGCAGGTAAGGCGTTGGCAAGACAGCCGTGGATCAAAGCGCCGACCGCGACCGATGCACGGGATGGTCTTGGCCCGCTCTACAATGCTCGGAGTTGTCTAGGATGTCATGCAAACGGTGGCCGAGGTGATGTGCCCGGGCACAAGGAACAGCCGCTGTTTGCAGCGGTGGTTCGCCTGAGCGTGCCGGGCGCCGAGGAGTTGATCTGGGGCTCAACACCAGATCCGGTATATGGTGACCAGTTGCAGACCCAGTCGATTGCGCTGTCGCACCAACTGCGCGGACGTATTCCAAAGAAAGATCCACAAACCAATCCAGAGGCGCCTCCCGAGGCACAGGTTTACGTCGACTGGTTCAAACAGGAATTTACCTATCCGGATGGCGAACACCGCTCCCTGCGGCGCCCCAAACTACGTTTTGAAGACCTAGGTTATGGCGAACTATCTCCGCAAATAAAAACCAGCCTGCGTTCCGCACCGCCGATACATGGCTTGGGACTGCTGGAGGCTATTGATCAGGCAAGTATTGACGCCTTAGCTGATCCCGAAGACAAAGATAAAGATGGGATAAGCGGAAGAGTAAACCAGGTCTGGGATTTTGAACGGGAGCGAATTGTGCCCGGACGCTTTGGATGGAAAGCGAATCGAGCAAATCTACGGATTACAACGGCCGCCGCGTTTCAGGGCGATGTGGGGGTGTCTAATCCGTTATTTCCGGAGCAACCTTGTGCCGCGCCTCAGTCCCGATGCCGGCAAGCACCCACCGGCAATAATTCGGAGGGCTTTGAGCTTCCGGATGATCTGCTTGAGCTGACGCTTGGGTTTGTAAAGAATATCGGTGTGCCAAAGGCGCGAGCTCCCAGTGCTGCGACCGTGCGTGGCCGAGAGCACTTTTACGCAAGTGGTTGTGCTGCGTGCCATCAACCGCAGTTCACAACCGCGTCGCTCGATGGAGATTTTGCCCACTTGGGTGACCAGGAAATCTGGCCGTACACTGACCTGCTGCTTCACGATATGGGACCGGAGCTCGCAGACGGTCGTAACGATTACGAGGCCAACGGTAGTGAGTGGCGGACGCCGCCTCTGTGGGGGCTGGGCTTGAGTAGGCAGGCAAACGGTGTAACCACGATGCTCCACGACGGACGAGCTCGCAACGTCGAAGAAGCCGTGCTCTGGCACGGTGGCGAGGGTAGTCGGGCACGGAAAGCGTTCACCCACTTGTCCAAGACAGATCGCGATGCGCTTGTTGCTTTCGTGATGTCTCTTTAACGTGATGGCGTTTTAAAAAAGCATACACGATGGAAAAATTCCTCGCTCCCAGTCTCAGGCGTCGAGACGTTCTCCTGGCCATTGCCGGATCGACTTTGTTCGCTCCTGCTCTACCGGTTCAAGCCAGCCCTCCGATATCGTCGGAACGCTGGGTATCGGCCCACGGAGGAGAGACCGAAGACTTCGGGTTGGGCTGGGTCGGTTCCGGCAAGCTGGGTGGGAACGCTTCCACCGGGTTCCGTGGGCATGCGGTGTTGCAGCATCCACTGCGACCTGAATCGGTGATATTCCTTCCGCGCAGGCCTGGTAAAACGGCTTTAGAAGTTGATCTTTCGACTGGGACAGTGCTTCGGAAAATCCATTCAGAGCAAGATCGGCACTTCTTTGGCCACGGTTGCTTCAGCAGTGACGGGTCCGTCTTGTTTACCACCGAGGCGCAGATAAGCGCTGGTCTGGGGCGAATAACACTTCGAGATTCCAGTAGCTATGCGCTGCTGGATGAATGGTCTAGCTTCGGAATTGGGCCGCACGATATGGCTGCGCTACCAGATGGCAAGACTCTGGTCGTCGCTAATGGCGGAATCCTGACTCGCCCCGACTCCGGCCGCAAAGCGCTGAACTTGCCAACAATGCGATCGAGCCTGTGCTATCTAGACGCGGCAAGCGGGATGCTGATCGATGAGTTTTTTGTTGACGAGCCGAAAGCGAGTATTCGTCATCTAGACGTCGCGAGCGATGGCACCGTCGCCTTTGCGATTCAAGTTCAACGGGAGGCTACAGGCCACGATCGACTGGTTCCTCTCATAGGCGCCCATCGACCCGGCGGGGCACTTGAGCTTTTCGCCGAGCCGGAGGCGATCACCTTTCAATTAAAGGATTACGTAGGTAGTGTCGCCATAGCGAACGAGTCAGGTTTGGCAGCCTATGCGAGTCCGCGGGGGAATATCGTGGTGTTCTTCGATCTTAAAACCGGCGCCTTGGCGGGCTACCACCAACTTCGCGATGTCTGCGGGCTAGCGGTGAGTCCCGCCCATCGTGCATTTGTGATCACCAATTCCTTTGGCGAAATGCGTGAACTCGACTGGAGCACCCTGCTTGAACGCCGAGAGAGCCGGCTGCGGTTACCGCAAATCCGCTGGGACAACCATCTTCTCATTACCGCTGCAAACCACACCGCTTAGATGCATAGACCACTTAAAAACAACTCACTTTCGCGGGTACTTTTTTCACGTTCACCCGCTTTGCTGTTGCTGATCTCACTGTTCGCCTGTGTCGATAGCGGTGGAGACTCCAGCGAGCAGCGCGTCGAAGTGGTAAACGAAGCGGCTGCGCTACAGGCGGCGATCGACGAAAGCGTGGACAGCGCTATCGTGCCCGCGGTGCAGGATTTTTTGCGCAACGCGCAGGAATTGCGTGCCTCCGCCGAAACTTTCTGCAGCACAAACAGTGAGACGAACTTATTGGCAATACAGGAGCGCTGGCGCACGCTTTTTCAGCAGTGGTATCGCTTGTCGCTCTATAATTTTGGTCCGCTGAACGACGACATAATTTTTCCTACGTTTACCTTCATTGATTCTCTGCGGCTGCGTGGAACCAACTACTTGGCTACGGTGCGCGCCGAAATTGAGAATGACATTGCTATCGATGATCCACTCACCGATGAGTACTACGCCCGCAAGACCTTTAATCGGGTGGGCTTGTTGGCTGTCGAGTCAGTCGTATTTGAAACAAGCACTCCGGAGCACAGCAATGAGCCGGTAGACATTTTGGCGGAGTTCGACGCGCAGCCCCGCAAGTGCCAGGTGCTTATAGGATTGATACGACAGCTTGAGAGCCGCGCGGAGCAGGTTGAGTCAGGATGGCTTACCCAATTCAAAGATAGCGAGTTGCCCTATCGCACTTTATTCCTTGATGGGCAGCTTGAGGATGGCACCGATCCGATCGGTCAGCTACTCATAGCGAGCCAGGAGTTTCTCGACTATCTGCAGGCTCGAAACGTTGTTACTACAGCGGCGCAGGTCTCGATGTTTTCCTGGGAAGCGATCACGGCGACGGTCGATGAAGTAGAACTGCTCCTTCGAGGGGCGAGTCCCGCCAGCAATAGTATCTTCGACGTGATGGTGGCGACGGGTAACCAAAACGCCGTTGCAGCGGTCGAAGACAGCATCGTGCAGGTGCGGCAAGCGATTGCAGATCGTGACCCTGCGATGCTTGAAATCACCCTCGGATTTCTTGATGGAAATTTCAAGCGAGAAATTCCGGATAGTTTGGAAGTTGATCTGGGCATCAACTTTAGTGATGGTGACTAATCCTGTGAAAGTAATCTCCAATAAAGGTGGGTCGACGGTTGCACTGCGGTTCGCATTCCTAACTGCGTTGCTCATTGACCCGTTGGCGCCAGGGGCCCTTGCCCAGCCGGATGGCGTCGTGGACCTCTTGTATGAGGAGGTCCTCGTCATAGGGGGTGCAGACCAGCTTAAAAGCACCGCTGGGAGTGCTAGCCTTATCGACGAAGAGCAAATCTTGGCCTTCGACACCGTCGACATAAACAATCTTCTACGGCGTGTGCCGGGCGTTTACCTTCGAGTAGAAGACGGCTTTGGTTTGCGTCCAAACATTGGTTTGCGGGGTGCTACTTCGGAGCGGAGTCAAAAAATCACGCTCATGGAAGACGGTGTCTTGATAGCGCCAGCACCCTATTCAGCACCGGCTGCGTACTACTTGCCTAACGTCAATCGGATGAGTTCCGTCGAAGTGTTCAAAGGACCTTCCGCGATTAAAAGCGGTCCCCATACGGTTGGTGGCGCGCTGAATCTTGTTACCCCTGGAATTTCCGATGAACGGCAAGGCAAGTTGGAAGCTTTTGCGGGAACAACGAACTACCAAAAGTATCGTCTTTTTTACGGGGAAACGAAGGGCCAGTGGGGCTATTGGATAGACGGCCTTCGCTTCGGTTCTGATGGATTCAAAGACTTAGATTCCGGCGGCGACACAGGGTTTGTGCGCAATGATCTGAACGCTAAAGTACAGTGGCGAACGTCCGCCGACGCACGATTTACCCAATCGCTTCAACTCAAACTTGGCTATGCGGACGAGGAGTCGGACGAGGCTTATCTGGGTTTGACGGATTCGGATTTTGACGCGACACCCAATCGCCGCTATCTGACCAGCGAGCTAGATGTATTCGAATCGGAGCATTATCAAGCGCATCTGTTCCACTTCATCGATTTTGGTTCCGATTGGCAACTTACGACGAGAGCGTATTACAACGAGTTCTCTCGCGACTGGTTCAAATTCGACGGCTTTATTGGCAATCGTGCGCCGGCCGCGGCCGTAGTGCTTGCAAATCCAGACTTCTACACCCGAGAAATAGCCTTGCTTCGAGGCGAAGCGGACTCCAATGGAAGTGAGCGCGAAACAATCGATGTGACCGATTTCATTCGTGATTTCGTCTCGACAGGCGTCGATCTTCGGCTCAAACGTAAGCTGAGCCTAGCCCAGGTAGACCACAAGCTCGAATTCGGCCTTCGCTACCACTATGACACGGTGCAACGAAAGCAGGACCAGCAGGGTTTTCTGGTTCGCGATGGCGGTTTAGTGACTGACGGTATTGAGCGGCCTTTGACCTTGTCTAACGATTGGGAAACCGATGCGGTCGCTGCTTACCTCGCAGATAGCCTTGAGATCGGTCGCTGGAATATCGACTTGGGGCTGCGCTATGAACACATCGATGGACAGGCTGAGAATCGACTAAACGACCTAGTTATTTCTAGTACCCAGGATGTTTTCCTGCCCGGAATCGGCGTTTTCTACCAATTCACCGATGCCTGGGGTTTTCTATTCGGAGTGAACAAGGGCTTCTCCCCAGCCAGTCCCGGTGCGGCTCAAGATGTGGACCCAGAGGAGAGCGTCAACTACGAGTACGGCGTTCGCTATTCAACGGCAAATCTCCAGGCTGAGCTTATCGGTTTCTTCAATGATTACGAGAACTTGCTTGGGCGATGCCGTGTCTCCGATCCGGGCTGCGAAGTAGGAGAGGAATTCAACGGTGGCGAGGTTGAAATTGCCGGAGCTGAGTTCGCTCTAAGTTACACCCACTCGCTCAGCAACGGGCTAACGATTCCGTTGAGTGCAGCCTATAACTATACGGAAACCGCTTTTCAAACGACATTCTCGTCAAGTTTTTCCCAATGGAATCCCGGATTCTTCGACGGTGTTTCTGAGCCAGTACTTCGAGGAGACGAACTTCCCTACACGCCTGAGCATCAGGCGCGGCTGCAGGTCGGCTTGCGGGGCATCGACTGGGGTGTTGACGCGGCTATTCGATACATCAGTGAGATGCGAGAAGTCCCCGGCGTTGGTGCCTTCGAAGCAGGTGAATCGACGAAGGCCCATAGCATCGTAGACCTGTCCGCAGATTTCGCACTTCGTAACCGACTACGGCTAAAGATGATCGTGGAGAATCTCTTCGATGAATCGATCATCGTGTCACGCCGTCCGTTTGGTGCCCGCCCCAATCTTCCTCGACAGTTCAAGCTTGGACTGACCTATGAACTCTGACCCCGCCTGTGATTGGGGTAGTCAGCGTAAACTCCAAATACTTGTTCGCTCGCACTTGCGACGCGTCGCGCTTTGTGGAGACTTGTCTGTCTACATTCGGTGAGAGCTAGACGGATTGCTATGGCCCCAAAAACAAATGCTGTGAGAGCAAGACGCGAAACAGCAAAGAGCAGTACACGCTTGAGAAACGACGCAGACCTAATCGACCGGCTGGTTGCAGACTGGCACGGCGAGCGGCCCGACTTGGATCCGGGCCCCATGGAAGTGGTTGGGCGTGTTTTACGCCTGGGACGTCAGCTCGATGCTCGGGTGAATGAGGTCTTGAAACCTCATGGGCTACTTTATTCAGAGTTCGACGCGCTCGCGACGCTGTTGCGGTCTGGCGCGCCCTATGAACTGACACCGACCGAGCTGCAGGAGGCGGTGGTGCTTACCTCCGGCGCGATGACTGCGCTTCTTAACCGCTTGCAAAAACAAGGGCTTATATCCCGAAGGCGTTGCAACGAAGATGGTCGATCCCTAACGGCGAAGCTCACCGCCAAAGGGGTGAAGCTCGCGAATAAGCTAATCGGCTTACGCTTTGAAGAGGCTGCTGAGGCAGCCTCCGGTTTATCGCAGCGAGAGCAGGCAGAGGCGGCAAAGGTTTTGCGAAAACTCGGCGCTTGGTTGGATAAGTGCGAATGAGCTTATCGCTCGCTTAGCCTCGAACAAACTCAGCGAGCGAGTGCTGAATGACAACAATAATAAGTTCACTGGTTACCAAGCTTGCCTTTACGGTCTGCTTCACCGCCTACATTATTTTAGGAAACGCGGTTGCCTTTTCTACTCCGAATTCTGCTGACAGCAGCTCGGTGGCACAGCGGTCAATGGGTTCATCCAAGACCGCAATTGGGATTTCGACGGCTGAGCTAAGCGCGTTTGTTGACGGGATAGTCGTGTCCGCACTCGGGGATCACAAAATCGCCGGTGCTACCGTTGCTGTGGTCTCTGCCGATGAAGTCCTACATCTGCAAGGCTATGGCTATGCGAATGCTCCCGAGCGGCTCAAAGTGGACGCAACGGAGCATTTGTTTCGCATTGCTTCGATCACTAAAACGTTCACTGCGACGGCCGTTATGCAACTCGTTGAGGTGGGTAAACTCGACTTAGCTAACGACATTAAAGACTATCTGCCAGAGATGCCGATCGACGATCATCTGGGCTCGATTACGGTCGCTCATTTGTTGACGCACACACCGGGTTTCGAAGACCGCTTTCTAGCGTACTACGGGCCGCCGATGGAAGGGGAGGGGGAGACCCTGGCTGAACAGCTCGCATCGCTGGGTGCCTATCAGGTGCGTCCACCAGGCGAAATTGTGTCCTACAGCAACTTTGGCTTTAGCTTGCTGGGCGAGATCATCGCGCGCGCATCCGGACAGCCCTACGCGGACTATTTGCGCGAGCACATTCTAGATCCACTTCAGATGAAAAGTTCTGATGTCCGCGTTAAGACCACACCGGATTCCGCTAGCACGGAATGGCTAAAGGATCTTCGCAAACGGGAAGCAAAAGCACATCGCTGGAGCCAGGGCTGGTATGAGGTTACCGATTTTCCTCTTTCGCGATCGACGGTGCAGGCCGAAGGCACTATGTCGGCAACCGCCGCCGATATGGCCAACTATATGCAGATGCATCTCAACCGTGGGCGCTGGAATAAGGAAGTGATTCTAGAGGAGCACACCTGGACGACGATGAGTGAAATATTGTTTACCCATGATGTGGAGTTAGCGGGCAACGCTCATGGATTTTGGACGGACAATTTCAGTGGTTACCGGGTACTGCAACACGGCGGCTCCATAAATGACTTTAAGTCGATGCTGGCGTTAATTCCGGAACTCGGACTGGGTGTATTCGTATCGGGAAACACGGATAGCAGCAGCGCGCTGAGCGACATACCCAAACTTCTGGTGGAGTATTTGAGTCGAAAGACCTCCGCGCAGGCTGTTAATGAAGGCCCAAAGGAAGGCGATAGGAATCAAGCGAATACGGAAGCTGCATCAACGCTGAGCTTTCGACCACCGGAGCCTGCCGCGGATTTCCAGGCGCGTGCGAGTTTGTATACGGGCCATTACTTGAGTTCCCGACGGAATGAGAAACGCTACGACCGCCTGCTTTACACGCTGTCTGGAGGACTAGAGGTAAGCGCAACCAGCAGCGGTTATCTGGTGTTGTCGCGAGGGCAAAATTCCACTCGCTATGTTGAAGTCGAGGCAGGGGAGCACCGGTTTGTTTCTGTCGACGATGGGAGGAAAATAAAGTTTCGGGTGCATGGAGATAAGGTGGCTTGGCTGTTCACGGGTGGAACAGGAGCTTATGAGCCAGCCGAGTTTTTGGAAAAACCACTAACGTTTCTCGGGCCGCTGATCTCAGCTATTTTTGGCGCTACTGTTTGCTTGCTCATTGGCGCATGGGGCGCTTGGAAACGTTGGCAACTGCGGGAAGGGGCCATTGGCCGAGTGTCGCCGGCGGTGTGGGTTGCTATGAGTGCATCGTTGTTTTGGCTGCTGTCTCTTCTGTTCGCGGCGCAGGCTCTAAAGCCTTTCACGGACGGTCCTACAAGGCTTTATCAACCTTTCCCAACACCTGCCTTTCAATTGCATCTGTTAGTGCTTTATACCGGTCTAGCGTTGACGGTGATGATGGGGTTCTTCCTCGTTTCCGTTTGGCGAGACGACCGGTGGACACTACTTCGCAAAGTTGCTTTTTCGTCTCTCTTCTTCACGTTTTCGATCTTGGCGCTTGTTTCTTACAGCTGGAATCTGCTCGGAACGGCTTAGCTTTTTTCTTGGCTAACTCGAGCGCTTGAGGCTTGCGCACCTTTTCTTTAAGGCAGGCGTATCCTTCCAGGCAGAAGAGTTTTGTAAATTTTCTTCAAAATTTACCGAAACACGAAATATTGCCCTACGAGCATCGTCTGTTTAGTTGTTCACTTGCACTACGGACTCCATTCCATGCGACACGTACTGTGTCACTACCACTTGTTCAAGAACTCGGGTTCAACTTTTGAGGCGCTCCTGGATAAAAACTTCGGTGAGCGCCACATCCGCTTCGAAGGCAGCTTTAAGTTTTCGAAGGTTTCTCAGGATGAGTTTTCCCGAATCATCCGGAACACGGAAGGCCTAGCTTATTCCTCGCATCAGTTGAACCTTCCGGTGCCCTCTTCCCTGGACTTTAATCCGCTGCCTGCAGTGTTCTTACGGCACCCTCTGCTTCGTCTGCACTCGATTTACCGGTTTACCGTCAAAGACCCAAGCACCGCCGATCGGCATATGCCAGTCGATGCCGCTAACTTTCGCGCCTGGGTCGAAGAAGCGAAGGTGAATCGCTCTTCGCTGCAGTCTTTAAGCAATGCACAGACGCGCGCCTATTCTTGTGTTTACGGTCGAATACCCGTTGGTCGACGCAGTGACAGCACTGGAGCGATCGAATACGACTATTGGCAGGCGGTTCGGAACCTGGAGCAAGTGCCGTTGCTCGCACGGACTGAGTGCTTTGACGAAGACGTAGCGCGTTTCGCGGAGCAATTGCGTCCCTACGGGATCAACTTTAAAACGGAACGGCAGGCACCGGTGAACGTAACCGCTCCGGACTTCGACGCATCGGTGGATGAGCGTTTGGACAACCTGCTCGAACTATTAGGCGACGAGCTGTATAGATTTTTGGAGACCATCAATGAACAGGATCTTTCTCTCTATGCTTATGCTTCTAGGCGGCTGGTTTAGCGGCGCAAAACTATGAGCAGCAGGCTCTCTTTTCGACAAGTAGATGTGTTCGCCGGTAGTGAGTATCGCGGCAATCCTGTCGCAGTCGTTCACGATGCGAATGGCCTTGATGATGAGCAGATGGCCCGCTTTGCGCGGTGGACAAATCTTTCGGAAACGACTTTTCTACTTAAACCCGAGAGTCCAGATGCGGACTACCGATTGCGTATCTTTACACCCGGTGGGGAGCTGCCGTTTGCAGGACACCCAACACTAGGGAGTTGTCACGCTTGGTTGGAGGCGGGCGGCAATGCGCGCGGCACCGGGGAGATTGTTCAAGAGTGCGGTGCCGGATTGGTTCGTATTAAGGAGCTGGACGGTCTTCTCAGTTTTTCTGCGCCAGCGCTTGTGCGCAGCGGCCCGCTCGAAGCGGCGCTTGTGACTCAATTAACTCATGCCCTTGGCTTGTCGGAAGATGCGGTCCTGGACCATCAGTGGGTGGATAACGGGCCTGGATGGTGCGCACTGTTGCTGGACTCCGTTGATCGAGTTTTGTCATGCTCCTTGGATGTATCACTGGTCGGCTCCACGCCGTTCGGATTGGTCGCACAGGCGAAAGCAGGGCCATTTGACTTTGAGGTGCGCGCCTTTGTTCCTGCGCTAGGTATCCCGGAAGATCCGGTGACCGGTAGCCTGAATGCAGGCATTGCCCAGTGGCTTATCGGTAGTGGATACGCTCCAAGTTCCTATTGTGCGCGCCAGGGAACAGCGATTGGGCGAGAAGGCATTATCAAGATTAACCAGATTGATGACACGCTGTGGGTTTCCGGTAGTACGACAACGAATATTACTGGGACCGTGGCGTTCAGTGATTTCTAGTCGCTAGCTAACAACGCCCTGCGGCTCGACGTTTCTGTCTTGGCAGGTCTACGGCTCCAGTTATTGGCGCCCAGTCGATTTGTTGCTAATTGAAGCCAGTCTGCCCGGAGCATCTTTACAGAGGCGCCTTCGTGACACAGGCGTCATCATGCTTACTCAGTGAGCAATCGAACTGGACCCATAGCAATGAGAATGGCAATTTTCCGGTTGTCGATGCCACTGTTTTGCTGTACCAATAACATCAATCGTTACGATGCGGTCCCGCAAGACACTTAGACACAAGCATCAACGTGTGACAAAAATTAAAAAAGCAGCATAAAAGCTGCGCTATTGCAGTTTGAAGTTACTGTTAAGTTTTAGGGCAAGTTAGGGAAGCTAGGGAAGCTAGGGAACAGTCTCTGGTGCTGGCGTCAATTAAACTGGGGTTCATGCTCCGTTCGTCTTGGCTAGTCTGGCGATTACCGACGCGGAAATCGCCGTCCCGATAGGGAGACACACCCTAACGCTCACAGTCACTGTAAAACGCAAAAAAAAAAACGCTCTCACATTGCACGTAGCTTTCTTTGTTCCCGGTCGAGGAGGAGTCGATCATGGTCAATTACGGTAAAAGCCGTTCCCTATTGAGTCGCAGCGTAGCTGCAGCGGTTGCGACGCTTGCGTCGACCACCGGTGTGTTAGCGCAGGATGTTGATGAAGTACCGGAATTAGAAGAGGTGGTGGTAACGGGTTCTCGAATTGTTAGAGATCCAAATGCTATCGCTTCGCAGCCGGTCCAAAGCGTAAGCTCCGAAGATATTGCGATATCAGGCGAGTTCTCGATCACGG
>JBCBZV010000207.1:0-4851 GCA_039815155.1 Pseudomonadota bacterium | reverse complement strand
TTACCGGGAACGAGCGGCTGATCATTCGTATTGCCACTGATCAGTTCATCACTGAGGTTCTTTCCAACGAGAGCGACATCCCACGTGCCGTCCTGTCGACCCAAGCTCAATCGCAGATCGTACATCGTGTACGCTTCCTGCAGAGCATAAATAGGATCAAGGTCGGAGGCAGCGAAGAAATCATCGGAATAATTCAAGTTGAACGAACCGCGAGCCTCAAGCGAACTGCCAAGCGGCATGCGGTAATCAATGTTGAAGTTGAAGGCCCATTCCGGGGAGAAAAGATTGGTATCGCCGGACGCATCGCGGAATGCATCGGCGGTACCGCGACCCACACAATTTCCCCGATCGACTGGCTCTGTTCCAGACACCGTCCAGCAGGGTGCATTGGGGAAATCGGTGTAGGCGGCATCGAGATAGGTGCCAGCGACGCTCACCACTAAACCATCGAGCGGTGACCATTGCATATCCATCTCAATGCCTTTGGACTCGACCTCGGCAGCGTTCTGGACGAAAAAGGCGGTTGCTCCGTCGAAGATACTAACTTGATAGTCTTCCACTGTTGATAGGAAAGCGGTGGCGTTCAACGTCATAGAGCCACCGAGCAACGTGGCCTTTACGCCTAGCTCGTAGTTGATCGCGGTCTCTTCTTCATATTCAAAGAACGGACTGTCGTTCGTTTGCAAGAATCGGCCATCGAACCCGCCGCCTTTTGTTCCTGTCGACACGGTTCCAAACACCATCGTGTCCAAGCCGATATCCTGCTCCAGGGTGATAATCCAGTTCACATCACTCTCATCACGCTTGCGGTTCTGAATATCGTGTTCGAAGGTGCCAAGCAGGCCACCGAAGATACCCTCCGAGATGTCGACGAACGGCGTACCCGCAAAGTCCGCTAAGAAGCGATCGTACTCGGCTGCCGTGTCGCCGTAGGTTACGCTACCCGGCGCCAGACCCAGGCCTGCGCTGTAATCCCATCCGCCGGTGAAGTTTTTGTTAAGCACGTGACTGGCTGTCTTCGATTCGTCCCAATAGCGCAGTCCGACTATGAGCCGGCTGGTGTCGGTGAAGCTAAACGTGCCCGACCCAAACACCGCCCACATATCCTGGTCCTGGGTCATGCTGTAGTCGCGGGTTAGGTTCGGTGTAATTGCAGCGGGCGCGCCGAGCAGTGGTGACGCTAGCGAGGTTCCAAAACCTTCGATGGAACGATAGTCGAGTTCGCTTTCCTGATAATAAAACCCGGCTATCCAATCAAATTTTTCGCCACCGGGCGAGGCAATACGTATTTCCTGACTGAACTGATCGTAGTCTTCCGTAGCATCCACTTGGATTAGGGGAATGGCGGCAAAATCACAGTCACAAATATCTCGGTAAGAGTACTGCGCATAGCCGGTTATGGCGGTCACCGTATAATCACCGAGAGCCCAGTCTACCGTTACCGTCCCCAAATCCATCTCGTTGTTGCTGAACTCGGGCTTATCTGGAAATCCAGGAAGTCCGGCGTACTCTGGCACTACCAAGCCAAGTACCGC
Organism: Pseudomonadota bacterium; assembly: GCA_039815155.1. Lineage (GTDB taxonomy): Bacteria > Pseudomonadota > Gammaproteobacteria > Pseudomonadales > Halieaceae > Congregibacter. The sequence goes on along the minus strand of JBCBZV010000207.1, from coordinate 3,316 downwards.
ACCACCATCATTGTCGACCGCGCGCTCATCATCATACTGTTCGATACCGCTGCCACCGGACCCTACCGCGACTAATGCTTGGTTGAGTCCTCCGAAAGCGATTCCAGTCCCTGTCGGATCATCAACGAAAAGCTGGGTGAACTGCTGTGTTTGTTCGAATTCACTGCTTTCCCACTTACCGGTGACGGTGAGATTAGAAGTCGCCTCCCAGCTAAGCTGGCCACGAAAGGTAGTGTCCTCCCGCTCCGGTCCATCTTCACCCGTGATGACGTTATCCAGATAGCCATCGATTTGATAACCACGAACCGCTAGCCGACCGGAAAGGGTGTCGGTAATCGGTCCGGAAATAACACCCGTCAACTCCTGTTCACCGAACTCACCATAGAGCGCTGACACCGAACCCTCTAATTCGTCCGTCGGCTTAGCGGTAATAACGTGAATGGCACCACCGATTGTGTTCTTTCCAAAGAAGATGCTTTGCGGGCCGCGCAAAACCTCTACCCGATCCAGATCGAGAAACGGTGCCCGGGCAAGCTGGTGTCGGCCCATGTACACACCGTCGTGAAACATCGCCACAGACAGCTCTATGCCCTGGTTCACACCAGCGGTGCCAATACCACGAATAAAAATAAAATTGCCGATGGGGCTCTGCGAGATCGTTACCGCCGGTATATCCAGGGCGAATTCAGAGCTCCGGCCGATGCCCATATCTTGAATGCTCTCTCCCGATTTAGAGAGCATGGAAATGGATACGTCCTGTAGGCTCTCCGCACGGCGCGTGGCGGTGACGACGACTTCTTCAAGCTGAGCTTGCGCGAGTTCGACAGTGGTCAAAAGCGCACTCGCGACGGCTGTGGCAAGAAGGGAACGGTGAATCGGGCGGGAATGGGTACCAACGTGCATGCTATCTCTCCAAGTTTTTATAGTAATTTTGTTCTGAGCTGGCGGTTTTTTTTCAGCGATTCCCTCTTTTTCGTAGATGGGAGCAGCCTTAAGTGCGACCCTCGCCAGGGCTTCGCTCGCGACTAAACTACGCTTTTTGCCAGAGCTTATTGCAACGGCATTTTGCTACAGCCTATTCCGTGGCTGAGATTCGCCCCGTTTTCGGGGAGACCTCCTGCTTGGTCTAGACGACCACCTCACACTCTGGCAAGGTCTCGCGCTCCCGAAACACATTTGCCAAGAATTATTGCTAGTGAATACGGATTCCAGAGCACTCGGATCATGTTGTTTTTAAATCAAGCCCTGCTATTGCTAGCACCTCACTCCATGGAAAAGGATAAACAACCATGCCAAGAATCAGTCTAGAAGGCTCTTCGTCAATCGTAACCGGTGGCGCATCGGGTATTGGTGAGGCCTGCGCTCGCCAACTCTCGGAGCTGGGCTCAAAAGTGATCATCGCCGATCTCAACGAGGAGCGTGGCCATGAAGTCGCAGAAGAAATCGGCGGAGCCTTCGTAAAGTGCGACGTGACAAGCACTGATGACGCTGATGCGGCTGTTGCCGCGGCTTCCCAATTGGGACCACTGCGCGCCTGTGTGAACTCCGCGGGTATTGGGAATCCCGGTCGCACGATTAACCGGGAGAACGTACCGCTGGACCTCGATAAATTCGCCTTTGTAATCAAGATCAACCTAATCGGTACCTTCAACGTGTTGAGCAGAGCCGCGGCCGCGATGGCCCAGACCGAAGCGATGGACGAAGATGGAAGCCGAGGAGCAATAGTCAATATGGCTTCTGCCGCGGCGTTCGACGGGCAAATAGGACAAGCCTCTTACTCCGCATCTAAGGGCGGAGTGGTTGGTATGACGCTGCCCATCGCAAGAGATCTGAGCGCCGTTGGCGTTCGAGTCAACACGATAGCACCGGGCCTCATCGACACGCCTATTTATGGCCAGGGACCCGAGTCTGATGCGTTCAAGGCACACCTTGGAAAGTCCGTACTATTTCCGAAACGCTTAGGCAGTGGCGAAGAGCTCGCGTTCGCGGTGATGGAATGCATCACCAACCCCTACCTTAATGCGGAAGTCATTCGCCTGGACGGAGGCATTCGTATGCCCCCGAAGTAAAACAAACCAACAGCATCTAACCAGTGGGTTCGCAGCAATTGCTGCGGACTCGCGAACAACAGAGATCACCCTATGAATACAGTTAGTTTCCCCGAAATCACGATGGCCTTTGCGGCCATCTTTGGTCTGCTACACATCGTGTTTTCGTTACGAGTGGGCGGATATCGTTTTAAAACTGGGGTGAGCCTGGGTGACGGTGGCGACGACGTTCTATTGAAGCGCATCCGAGCGCATGCAAATTTTACGGAGAATGTGCCAATCGGCCTCGTTCTAATTCTTCTAAACGAACTAGCAGGCCTTTCCTCAACGTTTGTCGTTGCCCTAGCGTCGGTCTTCCTTCTCGCTCGTGTCGCGCATTACTTTTCGATTGTGATCAACCTACCATTTCTTGTTCGCCCACTGGGCATGATCGGAACCTTGGGAGTAATCGGCACTGCCTCCGTGCTCTTACTGCTGTAAGAGCGAAAGCACGACCTCGCAATATCTATTGAGACTAGCAGCCGTCCCTGGTCGTTATCGAGCTTCCCATTGAGGCACCCTTCCCGGGGTCCAGGGAGCGCCCTTGAGTTCGAGATCGTTCTCTAGGCTCGCCAATTCGCGGGCCAGTTGCTGAATGAGTGGTAAGGTCTCGCTGAACTCCGTCGCGGCTACCGCATAACTTTCCCTTAACATCGCGCCCACCGGAGATTGAATAGACGACACGGCCGAGTAGACCGAGCTGATTCGGGAGGCGGTCGACACCGGCGCTGACTCATTTCTACTACTAATGGTCCGATCCCCATTGAGCGCGATTTTCACCTGAGACAACAAGGCATAGGCGGACCGCAGGCGAGCCCGTTCTTCATCACCCGCTGTCGGTGTAGCAGCCAAAGCGGCTCGCAAGAACGCTACTCGTCGATCCATCTCTTGGGTTAGAGAAACGGAACCGACAACCGCGCGCTGCAAACTAGCCGCCTTAAGTTGAAAGGCCTGCAGCTCACGACGGTCTTCGGTGATCTCCGGGCTGTTCTCCAGCGCTTTCACCCGGAACTGCTGCGCTGTACCTACTTCCGCAAGTACACCGTCGCGAAGCACCGCTAACTGCGCGCTATAGGATCCAGGTAGGGCTAGAGGTCCTTTTGGTGGCTCGGCCCAACTCGGGCGATCGACTTCTTCGAGCTCAACCGGCCCCGGCGCGGGAAGTCGCAGGTCCCATGCACTTCGGTGCAGACCGGCCGAACTGGCTGCCGCGACTTGGCGAACAAGTT
>JBCBZV010000085.1:0-18207 GCA_039815155.1 Pseudomonadota bacterium | reverse complement strand
TTTCAGTCCAACGATCCAAACGATACCACGACCGCAGAGAGAGGTTTTTTGACTCCCTCCACTCGACCACCTCTGGACTTAATATACTCCTTGGATCTGCCGCTTTTGCATCGGCCATAAGTAGCTTTACGGACTTTAACCTTGGCGCCTGGGCGGCCGGGTCAGTCGCGGTGCTATCCTCTTTCGACCTCGTAGTCGGATTTTCTCGCAAGGCCAAATTACATTCAGACCTCAAGAGACGGTTCACCGCTCTGGAATCGAAAATTGTAGTCAGTCCTAGCGACAGCTATCTGGCGAAATATATGCAAGAGAGACTCGCCATAGAAATCGACGAGCCCCCAAAAATGCACGCTCTCGATATCTTATGCCATTTTGAGCTCTGCAGAGCTTTAGGTATCAGTCCTGGAGAAGGGGTGAAGCAGCCCAACCGTTTCAAATCGGGAACTGCACAGCTTTTCGCTTGGGCTTGATTAGTTGGCCGGGTTTTTTGTGTCAGGTTAGTTTACAAAGGCCACATCAACCCTGCACCGAGCCGTATCCAATACCCCTACCCCATTAGCCTTTCAATTCTTTGGCGCATTACTTGCAGATCCTGTGATTAATAAATCCACCCCACACCAAGTGTAAGCAGACATCGCTATATGAATGTAATAAAAGTCACCGTCGCCGCCCTACTACTCTCCACCGCCAACGCAAATGCTGGGTTGATAACTTTTAACCTCTCGGGCAATAGCGGCGATGGCGCTGAGGGCGCCTTGCTTGATGGCTTGAGCTTCGGGCAGATAACGAAGGCAGGGGTTACCGCAAGTTTCGCAAGTGATGTTTTTGGTGGCAACGACGACCTTGTATTCAACCAGACCTCTTCTGCTTTCGGCATCAATCGTGTTGGAGATGGTTGCGATAACTCGGCCCAGTTCGACAATGACTGCGGCTCTCCCGCCATTACAGAAGCGATTTATATCGAGTTCGATGTATTCGCTACATTGGTTTCGATAACGATCTCGTCTTACAGTGAATCCGAGGAAGCTACACTGATTTTCGAAAACGATAGCGCATCAATGTTTGAAAGTTTTGATCTGCCCTCTTCGCCATCCACACTGAATATTGGCGCGCCTATAGGGGCCCCTGGAAATCGTTTTTCGTTGGGTGCTTTTCCAACCGTAACCAGTACAGCCTTTTCTTTTGACAGCTTTACGATTCAAACGCGAGAAGTGTCCACACCCACCACCCTCGCCCTCCTCAGTCTTGGGTTATTGGGGCTTGCTCGACGACGTAGATCCTAAACAAACAGCTAATGTGTCTACCCCGCTACGGCGGGGTTTTTTGTGTCTGGAAGAAGTAGACTAGAAGACCTTTCCTCAGTTTTTATAAGGATATTTATTTCAATGTTAAGACTACCTACAGCTCTACTCTTGGTGGCGCTGTTTTCTGGCTGTGCCTCGATCACTAATGACGCATTTGTGCCGATCGCTTTCTCGATGTCTGATGGTTCAAACGCTGATTGCACGATGACGAACAAGCGCGGCCAGTGGACAGTTGATGTGCCCGATACAGCAATGATCCGCCGGTCTGACGACGCTTTGAAGTACAACTGCGACACAGAAAACGGGGCTAAAGCGGCTGGGGCAATAGACTCCAAGATCGGGGCAAAAATCGTGGCCTCTGCGGTCTTCATTGATTTTGGTATCACGGACGCAATAACGGATAAGCACAGAGAATATCCGGCTAGCTTCGTCATTCCAGTCAAAGCCAAGTCAACCAATCAGACGACAGCAAAACAGCCAAAACAGGTGCCAGCCGAAGTAGAAAGCGTAGCTGAGGCCATGATGTGCTCGGAGAGCATTGCGTTTGAAAAGGCCGATAGCGCCGGCACCCACTGGAAGCTGGGCTGCGGTGACGATGAGTCGCTGAAGGTGCTCTGTAAGGATGGAACCTGTTACGTGAGATAGCTGAACTCAGAGCTAAGGAGCCCGCCGAGAGCGGGCTTTTTTGTGTCTGTGCTTTTTGTTCTGTCGCATAAGACGACACTCATCAACGATAAATAACACTTTTGTTGTTGACTTATATAACTTTTGTTGTATTCTAAATCCCATCACAACAACCAAACCTGTGATGGAGACAACCAATGAACCAACCTGCATTAGCCACCAATACACCGAGCCTGGACGACCTATGCGCTCACCTAATCAACGAAAAAACCAAGCTAGAAAACATCCAAAGCAACGTGCGCGCGGCCGAGAAAGCGATTATCGCGATGGTCGGTACGCGAACGGAGGGCAGCTTTTCCGTCGAGTGCGATCACTTCAAAGTAACAACTACTCAGCCGATCCGGCGCACAGTCGACAAGAAGCTCGCTCAGGACCTTCATCAGAGTCTGCCGAAAGATATTGCCGAATCGATTTTCGATTGGAAGCTGTCCTTATCAACGAAGGTCTACAAGGATCTTGAGAAGTATCAACCACAGACGCACGCGGCTATAGCTCGAGCCGTAACCGCTAAGCCCGGCAAGGTGTCGGTCAGGGTGGAGGCGCTGGCATGAGTCTCAAGGAGCTTTTGACCAAGCCGGAATCCCGGGCCGTTGCTGTCACGCTGTGTGGTGAGGGTGGCATGGGTAAGACGAGCCTTGCGGCAACCTTCCCCTCCCCCGTGTTTATTCGCGCTGAGGACGGAATGGAGTCGTTGGGCCCTAATGCACCAATGGCCTTTCCGATTGCTGACAGCAGCCAGCAGGTCATCGATCAGCTCAACATGCTAGGCGCAGAGGATCACCCCTATCAAACTGTGGTCATCGATTCCGTAACCAAGCTCAACGTTCTGATCGAGCAAGAGATCGTTCAGGCGGACCCCAAGCAGCCGAAGTCGATCAATCAGGCCAACGGCGGTTATGGGGCCGGACTCCAGGCCGCAGCAGAACGCCATCGGCAGATCAAGCACTTGTGCGATCAGCTCGTTCGTTGGAAATCGATGAACGTGGTGTTTATTGCTCACGCGGACAGCGAACTCGTGGAGCTTCCTGATCAGGATCAATACACCCGCTACACGCTAAGGATGGGTAAGCGGGCGGTTACCCACTACAGCGATGACGTGGACCTGGTGGGCTTCATCAAGCTGAAGACCTTCACCCGGGGCGATGGTGATCGCAAGAAAGCGATCAGTGACGGTACCAGGATAATCACCTGTTATCCGTGCGCTTCTCATGTCTCGAAGAACCGGTACGGGATTTTTGAGGATCTTGCTTTCAAGCAAGGCACAAACCCGCTGGCGCAGCACGTGCCGGCACTTAACCAGCAACAGAGCCAACCAGTGAACGAGGTAGCAGCCTAATGGCCAACTTAAATGGATTTGACGCAAGCAAAGTCGATCCCAGTGATGTGCTTTCACCGGTGCCGGACGGCAACTATCCGGTGGTGATTACTGAGAGCGAGTTTAAAGATACTAAAAGCGGAACTGGACAGTATCTCCAGCTCACGCTCGAGGTCATCGATGGCCCGATGAAGGGTCGGAAGATCTGGGATCGCCTCAATCTTGTTAATCAGAACTCCACGGCGAGAGAGATCGCGGAGCGACAGCTTTCCCAGATCTGCCACGCCACAGGGGTGTTGACGCCACAGGACAGTGTGGAGCTACACGGAAAGCCCTTGACGGCGAAGGTAGTTCTTAAGCCGGCGGATCCTGGGTACAACCCTAGTAACGAAGTGAAGGGCTACCTTTCGCTCAACGCGGCAAACGACCCTGCGCCCGCTGCCGCACCGGAGCAAGCGCAGCCTGCTCCAGCCGCCGCAACACAAGGCGCACAAACCAGCGCTCCGCCCTGGGCAGGAGGCGCACAAGCCTAAATGGCCAAACTGCCGACACCCCGGGACCCGACCCTAGAGGCCATGAAAGTGGAAGTTGAGCTCGCGCTCAATCATCCGCCTCGTGGTCACTTGGGCGCATCCATGATCGGAGACAAGTGCATGCGAAAGCTTTGGTATTCCTTTCGCTGGGTGTCATTGACTAACTTTGAGTTCACAACTCTTTCTCGGTTCGAGGACGGGCACCTCTCAGAAAATGTGATGGCCCAGAGGCTGAGAATGGTTAGAGAGCTGGATCTTCACACTCATGCGGAAGGCGGTGAGCAGTTTCGGTTCACTGATTTCGGCGGACATTTCGCTGGCTCAGCCGACGGCTTTGTTAGGGGCCTGCTCCAGGCGCCCAAGACCCCACACATCTGGGAGCACAAGTGCGTCAACGAGAAGAAGTTCGCGAAGCTTCTAAAACTCAAAACAGAAAAAGGCGAAAAACAGGCATTGCTTGAGTGGGATGGCATCTACTACGCGCAGGCGCAGGCTTACATGCACTACTTCAATATGACGCGCCACTACCTTACCTGCGCAACGCCTGGCACCCGTGACGTTACCAGCGTTCGCACTGAGTACAACGCGAGCTACGCACTGAGCCTGGTAAGCAAGGCTCAAGCGATTATCGCCAGCAGCGAGCCACCCACCCGAATCACTGAAAAGAAAGACGACTGGCGGTGCAACTTCTGCGGTTACAAAGAGCAGTGTCACTTCGGGATGCTCGCGTCCGAAAACTGCCGAACCTGCCGGTTTAGTCAGCCGGTTGATGGCGGCTGGTACTGCCATCACCACAAGAAGATGCTCGACCACGAGCGTCAGCGCGATGGCTGCAAGAGGTTTCTACCTATCGAGGGGCTGAGCACGCTGACCGAAGAGGTAGCGGCGTGAGCACGTTTGCGGTGTTCGGCATGACCGAAAGCTTTGCTCGAGAAAAAGCGAAGCGCACTACGAAAAGATATTGCAACGGAAAGCACCTATCGGAAAGCGAGTGGCTTGAAGCCGTTAACGAAAACGCGGAACTGCTTATCGGCAAGAGCAAGAAGGTCGAGCGGATTTCGCAGCTTTTTGATTCTCCGCAGTTTGCTGAGGAATACATCGAGATTGCGAAGAAGCAAAGGCACAGAGATCTCCATATCAAAGCCTATGTGTTTGAACTCGACTCTGACGGACGCCCGATCCCTAACAAGAAAACAGGAAAGCCCCGCGCCAAGTGGAAGCTTTTTAACTCGAAGCTGGAGGTGATTGCATGATTAACCTCCGCGACTACCAGCACAAAGCCGTTGAACTTCTTTATCGGTATTTCCAAACGAATACCGGAAACCCGGTTTTGGAAGCACCTACCGGTGCAGGAAAGTCAGTAATTCAGGCTGAGTTCTTGAGAAAGGCCGTGCGCGACTATCCGCAAACCAGAGCCATCTGCCTAACGCATGTGCGAGAACTTATTGAGCAGAATTGCTTGGCACTCCACCGGCAGGCGCCTGGCCTAGATATTGGTGTGCACAGCGCATCGATCGGTAGTCGGGATATCTACAATCAAGTGATCTTTGCGGGCATTCAGTCCGCCGCGCGCAAGGTCAACCAACTTGGTTACTTCGATCTAATTTTGATAGACGAGGCTCACCTGGTCCCGCAAAAAAACAACGGCCAATACCGGGAGTTCATTGCGCGCGCCAAGTTATTCAACCCGAACGTCAAGGTCATTGGCTTTACGGCGACACCTTACCGCCTCGGCGGAGGACTGCTCGTAGAGGGTGATGATCGAATCTTCACGGATCTTATTGCTTCTGAAACCGCGCAGATGTCGATCCGCGATCTTCTGAACGCTGGGCACCTTTCACCGCTCACTACCGCCCCAGTAGCAACACGGTTGGAAGTAGATGGCACAAAAGTAAGAGGCGGCGATTACGTGCTCTCGGAGCTAGGTAAGGCCGTAACCGCTGGAGACAAGACGGAAAAAGCGTGCGAAGAGATCATTCACTTTGGTGCCGATCGACAAGGGTGGCTGGTTTTTGCCACTACGGTCGCACACGGCGAGCGAATCACGGACGAGCTGCTAGCCCACGGCGTCAATGCGCGAATGATCACCGGCAATACGCCGAGAGAAGAGCGAGACTACGCGGTCAGCCAATACAAGGCGCGTACGTTGCGAGCCCTGGTAAACGTGAACGTTCTCACAACCGGCTTTGATGCCCCTCACACAGACCTACTGGCATTCCTTCGACCTACCAAGAGCCCAGGCCTTTACATCCAGTCTTGCGGGCGAGGTATGCGCGTCTCACCCGGCAAAGAGAATTGCCTGGTGCTCGACTTCGCAGGAAACATCCAAGAGCACGGACCCGTCGATAACGTTCGCCCGCCGAAGAGGCGAGGCAAAAGAACACAACCTGCTCCAATGCGCGAGTGCGATGACTGCGGGACGTTAATGCATCCGTCAGTTCGATTGTGCCCCGGATGCGGGAAAGAATTCGCCGCCGAAATAAAAGTCGATGGCGAGGCCAGCTCGCTGGCAATACTCAGCAGCGAAGCTGGACCAGAGGTAATCGAGCCTACTCGCTATCGGGTAAGCATTCATTCGAAGGAAGGCAAGCCAGACAGCTTGAAGGTCGAGTGGTATGCGGGTTTGCGTCGGATCGTCACCGAGTGGGTTTGCCTGTTCCACACTGGCATGGCCCGAGAAAAGGCCGCGATCTGGTGGGGCCAGCACATGGGTGGCGACCTTCCGCAATCGATCGAAGAAGCGGTGCGCAGAACCGAGTCCGAATTAGCGAAACCGCTTGAGTTGCACGTTAGCCGAATCACCGAATATCCCAGGATCGTTAACCGGGTATTCCCCAGGGAAGCGAGTGCGGCCTAGCCCCCAACCAAGGGTATTGAAATGAGATCAGACAAGAGAACAACCAAAGCAATAGACAAGTTCCTGCGCGGTTTGAGCATGTTCGGACAGAACATTGACATCCTTGAAGTGAATTTGTCAGAGGACGAGCGAAAGCCCTTTATGGACGCGCTGAGCGAGTTTGAAGAAGCGCGGGATCTTTTGAGCCATGACACAGGCAGTTAAAGACCGCCCCTCAGTATGGCGAAAGCCGCCTGAGATGCCGGAGATAGGAAGAACAATCCTTTACTACGGCGTTGTCCCGTTTATCGAAGGTCCGGCGCCCTTGGTTTTCACATGGACTGCGCACAGCCAGATTCACGAAGGCTGTCGCTGGGCCTACGTATCCGACCTATTGGAGTGTTAGGGATGAGGGCACTGATTGTTTTGCTGGTTGTGTGTGGCAGTGGATGCGGGCCTAGCTGTGAAGACATGGGTGGAACCCTTAAGTATTCGCACACCACCCTAGTGCCTGTTCGGATCAACAACATAACGACATTCAATCAAGTCCCCCAGTACGTGTGTGTGATGCCGGAAGAGGCGGACTAACCCATGCTCCCCACCCTATACGCTCTATTAGGACTGGGGTGGGGGTATTGGCTTACCTGCCGCCTATTCATGGCGGTTAATGGGGATATATCGATTAGACCGAGGTGGAGTGATGAAGAGCGGACACGAAAAGTGGCTGAGACAGGCCGCCGAAGAGATACGGGAAGACGGTCACAACGGTTGGGGCAATACCTGTGAGCAAGCCGCTGACTTCATTGCCGAGCTTGAGAAGGATCGGGATCGGTTGGAGTGGATGTTTAAAAACAACGCCAACGTTGCTCCATTTTCAGAAACAGCTTTTACGGTGTTTTGGTGGGATGGGGATGAAGTTTCTCATGAGCTGGACGTGGAGCAATCCAGCCATCGAAACGCCATAGACGCAGCCATGCAGAAGGAAGCGGAGTAGAGAGATGAGTAGCGTGCTGGGATACGACCACAACGGCCGACAGCTAAGGGCTGGGGATTTGGTTGTCGCGGTGCCTACAGCAAAGCGCCCAGTTGCCGGAGCGGAGAAATATCTTTGGACGCCATTCCATGTTACCGGACCAGCACTAGATGGCGATTGTGATCGTGTGAACACAGACATACCTGCGCCGCACGGGAGTTTCCCCACCCTAAAGATCAAACCTGATCGCGTGCGCCGAGTCGGCGATAAGCATCCAGATCCTGAGCGCATAAAGCGCCAAGAAAAGCGTCCGGACGAGGAGTTTGCCTGATGACTCAGCCCCCAGCCACCGTAGAGGAGCAGCAATGATGGGCAGGGATTATTTTGAGGTAACAGAAGAGTACTTAAAAAAAGAGCGCGATGCCCTCCTCGCCCACGCTAAAGCCCTGGAAGCTGCGCTTGCTGAAATCAAAAGCTGCGGAGTGTCAGACAGATACTCAACCTGTGGCCTTTCACGCGAGATGCTTTGGAGAAAGATTGAGTCAATCAAAAAGCTGGCTGACCAAGCCCTTACCCAATCCACAGAGCCAGCAGGTGAAGAGAATGAGTGATGTCGATCGAGTTTCCAGAAGGATAGAAAGCGCCCTGCAAGCCGCTCATAAGGCAGGGTTTAGTGGAGGTGTCTTTGACTCGCACTTTTGCGTTTGGCCATCCGTAAACAGCGGTTACGTGCTTGCGGCAGAAGATTTTTTCCGTGCGGTGGAAGATTCTGGTGGGATGCTTCTGTCAACCGACATGGCTTTGGATGGTGGCGCAGGCAATTAGCAGCCAATAACCGCTATAGGTGAAGGGAATGAGTGCTAAGAAACAAAAGCTGAAGCCGCTGAAGGTAAAGGTCGAGTACGAAGTAGAAGACTTCTTTGTGCCAGTAGCAATAAATGTCACGGGGCCAGATTTAGAGGGCCAGCTTGATTTGAGCGAGATAGATCCATTAACACTCGCCCTGCTTTGCGAAAGATTTAGGAATGAGGTTTTCAGGATTGCCGGTAAAGAAAAGCCGCCAGTTGCTGCAATCGGCTAACCCCCTCTCTCCTTGGAGGTGATACGTGAGTGAACTAGTTTGGAATGAGCCTGAATCAATCCCGCAAGTAGCGCTGGGAACTGAGGAGCTTTATTGGATCGCAGTGGATTCTGGCTGGACTGGCAAAATCCATGTGTTTCTTGCTCATTATCAGAACAGGCCTTATGACCCGGATGATGAGGTTGCAGCACAAGAAGACTGGGTCCTGGTCGATCAGGACGGAGGCTATATCGGCTCGGTTGGTTGGGTAAGAGAAAAAGAGCATGACGAATTCAATGACTTCTACTCTCTGATTCGATTTAGCGACTACTACAGGTTGCTTGGATGGGCTGAATACACACCGCCGGAGTTCAAGGGTGTCAGTGACCGACGATTACCGCATAGAGGACCAAGTATGCGCAAAGAAGTACCGATCTATACCGACAATGAAATGGATCGTTACGGCAATAAGAGCCTTCTCCAAGGGAGTTGCGCGGGAGTGTTCGTTGGTCTGGTCATAGGGTTCGCTCTATTCGGATGAAGTCTAAGCGCTACAGAGGGTAAGTGATGTTCATATATTCACCAGTTTCGGAAATAAGCAACCTATATATCAAGCGCCTTCCTCCCGGACGCCCGGTCAATATTACGAAAGCTGTAAGGGTCGATAGCTTCTGCTTGATGCTAGGCGAAAACGGTACGCTTTATCACGATGGGCGGCACAAAGATTATGCATACCTGCTAGGCGAATACCCCTGGTCTTTGTCAATGATGAAGGCTCTAAAGAGGCTGGGCGTCATTACTAAGAACCAGCTTGACCAACACATGAAGGCTGCAAAGGCTGAGGATGAAAGGAAAGATAAGGGCTGGGACATGAAGTTGCTTACTAAGATGTCGGAAAAGCACGGCTTCAAAGCAAGCAAAGAGCAACAGCGAAAGCTGGCTCAGTGAAGAACAAGCGCTTCATACGCTGGGATAGGTTCGTATGAGAGATAACTGCGAATGCGAGATCTGTCGTGTTTGCGATGGTATGGGGTTTGTTTACTGGAGCATTGGCGGTCAGTTTAGAGGCCCGTTCCGCTCAGATGACTTAGATGAAATGGAAGAGTGCGAGGAATGTGGAGGGAAAGGCGTAGATTATGTTTGCGACGATTGTCTCTACGAAGATGTGACGTGAAGAATAAACGCTACAGAAGATGGGGCGGGCTCGTATGAGTCCCGACGAACTAGACGAATTCCTACAGAAGGTCTCCGAGCTGATCGAGCCATGGATCAGCAAGGCCGGTGCTGCTCGCAGACTGGAAATAACTGAGGGCACTATTCGCGGCTACATTGAGCGCGGAGAGTGGGAAAGAGGCGTAGAGTATAAAGTTATCGGCAAGACAACGTATGTCCACTACCCGAACGCACAGTTATGGATAAGCCAACACGCGGGCTCAGCCGCACAGAAAACGGAATCCGAATCCGTGTCTACAAGGCAAGGAAGAAGGTCTATGACACGACGCTCTACGGTGACCCGTATTCCACAGCTCTATTAAGAAAGGCTGATGCACAGGCAAGGAGAGTCCGTGAGCGTATATCTGTTGGCCTACCGCCAGAGGACGCAATTGATACCTCGACGCTTACTAACTTTGCCGATGGTTGCCAGCAATGGCTGGATGCGTGGCAGGGAGATCCTGACATGCGAAAGAAGTATCGAAGGATTCTACAAGCGGTTTGGTTGCCGGAATTTCACATGCTAGCCGCTGAGCAGGTCTCAGAAGCCGCTATTCGTCGCGTGCTGGCTAATGGCGACTGGACGATCAAGACACAGAAAAACTACCTTAGTCCACTGAGAATGGTTCTGGACTTCTGCAAAGTGTCACCCAATCCCACGTCAGCGATTCGCTGGAGCAAGAAGCAGGCTAAGGCCCAGCGTCCAAAGGTCACTAGATACACACCACAGCAGCGCGCAGACATTATCGCCGCTATCGACTACCTGCATGAGCAAGCGCTCAAGGAGCGCGCTGAGACGCCACGTAAGCGCTTCAGGGTCCACTGGACACACCACGCTCGCGTCTACTTCCCAATCCTCTTCGCATTCGGCCCACGGCCAGGAGAGGCGCTAGGGCTTCGCTATCCCGACTATGACGGCACCCGCTGGCGCATTCATGCCACCCACAGCGACGGTAAGCGCAAGAACCAGACGAAAACCGGTGACAATCGTTTGGTGTATGTCCCTGAGTGGGCAAGACCAAGGATCGAAGAGCACACAACCCGATTTGCTGACGGCCCGGTGTTTATCGGGAACCATGGAAAGCCGCTGTACAAGAAACAAAACCTCAACGCCGTGTGGCGTGACGCCCTTGGATTGTGCGGACTACCAGAGCAAGACCCGTATGTGTGCAGGCACACCCGCGCCGCTGAGTTGCTTTCAATGGGCAGGGCTTCGATTCAGGAATGTGCCTACCAGCTTGGGCACAGTATCGCGATGTTTGAATGGAAGTACTCGGAGTTTATTGAGGAGTACGCAGATCGCCGAGACTACAGTCATTTTGAGTCCGTAATCGCCCACGCGTCGCCCGAATGGGGAAATGGCGAAGTAATTGAAATCGGAAAAGGCTAGCTAATACAATGTTTTACGAAGTATTTGAAATGGTGCCGACGAGAGGATTTGAACCTCCGACCCGTGTAGCGCAGTGGGTTGCCGTGGGTATATATCCTTTTAATATCAATAGCTTACGAACACCCACTCAACGCACGATACACCACAAACCATGGTGATGCACGCAAAATCGCCCGGAAATCGCCCGGAAACCGTAGCCCCACCACACCCCCAGTGTGGGGGAGTAAATGGGGTGAGAGGTAGGTACGATACGGGGATTACCGTAACGGAGGGACAGTGAAATGGATGAACTACAGATAAAAGCTGAATTAATGCTAGCGAACTTCCCCTACGAGAGTTACGACAAGATTCAGGCCCTTGCGTCTGAGCTTCTCAAAGCCTATGTCGCTGTGAAAGCAGAGCTGGCGGCCAAAGAATAGCCCCTATTTGCCCGGAGGGGTGGCCGTTGGAACCAAAAAGACACTTCCCGCCTATTATTTGTGTTGACAATTAATATAGGTTTGCTATCATTACTACATGGTCAGCGATGCAGCGAACCCCGCCCTAGCGGCTCTAGGATTAGAGGCAAGACAATGAACGAAGACACTTACCGAATGAAGAACTACGAGCTAGAGCTTCAAAAGCAAATCGAGCTTTCCCGACAATGGATGTGGCAGCGTGGGGTGTGGATAGCCACTTGCAGCATGGCGGTGATTGCGTTGATGTATGAGCTATCCGGTAAGGGCTTCTCATGAAGCCCAAAGCCCCTGGAAGGGGTCGCCCACCGAAAGAAGAAACCGCAGACGCATTCCTGCATATCCGAGTCCGCAAAGAGGACAAAGCCCGATGGGTTGCAGAGGCGCGCAAAGAAGGAATGAAGCTCAGCCAGTGGGTTACCCAAAAGCTGGGTTAGCCCCTCGGGCCCGTATCCGGCCTACAAGCTTCAATAAAATCATGTGACCTATCCTAGCTGAACATCAGATGCAGCCGCCCGCTTATCCCACCGCGCTCTACCAGTCCGTGTATCTAGGTGCGTGAAATCGTCGTAGTAACCGAGGCCGGGTACGCCCCAATCGTCTAGCAGTTCTTGAACGAGATGAGGGTGGATGCCTTCGATGATGATGTCGTTCGCTCGGCCGAAAAGATGCTGAGAATTAGGCCCGCCACCCACAGATGCGTTGTAAGCTGCACAACGGCAGGCCGACGTAATTATCACTCTGCGATTGTCGAAGTGATCCGACAACGCTTGATCGTACTCCAGAAGCTCTTTGTCTACCGTATCAAACCCACACCCACACGGGCATTTGAACTCCCAGCGCTCGAAGTTTGGGGAGAGCCTAGCCACCACTTCCGCTCGCCCTAAGATTTGAGACCGCTTCGTTAATCGACTTAAGCTCGCTGAAGATCAGATCAATTTTTTTCTCAAGCTCAGCTTTAGTGACATCCGCCGCAGTTACCTGAATCTCCATGGTCCTAAGACGGTCATCTAGTCGCTGCACCTGATCCTTTAAATCGGTGTTTGAGTTCCTTATTCCGTTCAGGATGAACCCACCCAGAAGGATGAATACAGCACCAACTGCTTCTGCGATCATATGCGGATCGATTTCCATCTAAGCCCTTCTCCAAATTTTCAAGCCAACAGCAGCCAGCACGACAATCCACATAAGCTCTCCTACATCTACACCCAGTAGCTGAAGGGCTTTGATTCCTTCCATGGTTCCAGACAGAAGCGACTCATCTCCGGTTATTGCCGCGTAGGTGGTTCCGGCGAACAGTCCGATGTAGGGGTACATGACGCAAAGAGTCACGAACTCATCTTTCCAGGTGTTGTCTTGTTGGCTTTGAGCAGCGGTTTCCCACTCAGCATCAGTGAGAGTGACGTTGGTTTGGTCTTCCTGCTTGGCAAGCGCCGCTTTGGCTTTCAGCGAATCCTTGGCGGCTTTCCGCTCGCTACGGGCGACGAACATGTCTGCGACCGGCTTGGCCAAAGCCCCAATTACGGTAAGTGCGCTCATTGCGGAGCAACCCGGTGCAGCTTGGCCTCTGCATCCCAATAGAACTCTTTACCCTCAGCCGGACTGCCTGACCTACCGCCTTCGTGGTACTCGCGGCTACCCTGACCGAGATCGACTTTGTGAACGTACTCTCCACCCTGAGAGCGCTTCATCTCTCCGTTCACGGTTATCCACTTGCTGGGCGCTATGCATGCGTCCACACCCTCGGGCATGAACTGAAACTGATAGGTATGAGATCCAAGACCACCGGGACATTTCACTTGGCTCCATGGGTCTGCTAGAGATTCACGATCAAGCCCAAGGTATTGCCTAGCGTTCCAGTCGGTGTTGTGGGTGCCGACAAGTGTTAACTCGTCATAGGCCCACTCGAGCGCAGTCAGTGCCTTCACTTCGTCTGGAGACGGAGGCGTCGCACCCACCCAGAGCGCGCCCTTGTTACCCGTGCCGGGATATCCCCAGGGGACTATCCAACCAGCCGGTAAATCTGCTTCTTTGCCACCTGTTGTAAGGCTCATATCTGATTCCTCTTAGGTTAGAGAGCGACGTCAATCTGTCCGTGGAACACCACCCACCCGGTGGTAGCGTTGACGTAATACAAGGCAACGTGATTTTGGTGAGTGCCTACAATCGTTCCGGTGCTGATGCTCGCGCCGTTGATCGGGCGCCCGTTGAAGTTAACGATCACGCTGAATAGATCATTGGCGTGCGTGATGCCTACGAAGTCGCCGGCCTGCGGGCTCGCGGGCAAGGTTGCTGTGATATTGGCGTTGAAGGGTGGCCCCGGGGTCACGGGATAGTGCTTACCTGACTCTGCGGTAAAGTCGAAAAGGCGAGCGGATTGGAAGTCCCAGAATGAAACGAGGCTTGCAATACCAAGATCTGGAATGGTCCGCACACTTTTATCAAACACCGCGTCCGCACCCGGCGTGGCTTGATCATCAAGGACCAATGCGTAGTGTGGTGTCGGGTCTGTAGCAACACCGCCGGCCAGCGGTGGATCATCGTAGTTGCCAGCCTGCGTGTAGGTAGACCCGTCATCAGAGTAGAAGAACTTGATGTTGGTGACGTTGCGGTCAGTGTCGATACCGGTCGTTCTGAAGCTAGTAATCGCGATGTCGTTACCGCTACCAAAATCAAAGTCCAGCTCGAGCAATTCAGCGCCTACGGCACCACCGTTAAACACTACAGCGGCGTTATTGGCACTGTTGACCAGCGTTGCGAGAGGGTTTGAGCCACCGATCGTGGTCGTGTTGTTGGTGCCCAGTGTGACCGTGGGAGGCGATGTGGAGTTATCGTGCTGAGTACCCGGCACGTAGCGCTGACGAGCCGCAAAGCCCTCTCCTCCCGTAAAGAAGTCCATTTCTCGAATAGCGACGTCTGCCGCGTCGAACGTGACCTGTAGACGCCAATAGCGATGCGCTGAGGCCGCATTGCTGCTACCACCACCTCCTCCACCCTCTCCGTTTTCCCACTCGTTAGTGGTTCCGTTGAAGATCAGCGTCTGTTCGTTCTGGACGTTTGTGATGTTGACGTTGGTCAGATCGTTAATCGATCCGACGGCGGAATCGTCGCCTACGGGATCAAGCACTCGCTGCTGCACGTCATTAGCGTCTGTGATGACGACGCGGCGCTGTCCGTCGAAGAACACGTCCGGCTGCTTTCCGGACGCGTCCAGAATCACTGGGTTCGTGTTCGGTGTGGTTAGTGCCTCATCGCTGAACGTGTCCGCGAGCGTTGTCGTGCCTGTCTCGTAGAAGAACAGCTTGCCGCCAGCCAAAGGTACGTCGAACTGATCAAAGTACTGATACCCAATGGAGTACATGCGTGACATTTATCTTGCTCCCATAGCGAAGGGCACGACGTTCTCGCGTGTGCCGCGTTCTGTGGAACCGATACCAGCAGCCACCGCGAGCTCTGCCCTGCGGCGTGCGGCGATCTGAGCGGCCTTGCGGGTAAATTCGTCCAGTGGTGCGGTCGGCGGGATCTCAGCACCTGTTTCCAATAGTAGCTCTGCCAGGCCTTCCGGGGTGGGCTCTGCGGTTTCCCTGACGTACTGACGAGCGATGTCCTGGCCGTTAGGGCCTTGGCGGACAATCTGGTCTGCTGAGTTAGCAGCGTGCTCTGTTGCTCTTGTGGCTGCGCGTCGGGCTAGTGAGCCACCGCCTGCCATAGTTGCAGCACCAACGATTGCACCTGGTGTTCCTGCGACTGCATTACCGAGTGCAGCACCTGCCGAGCTGCTGATCGATCCACCAAGCATGTTGGTAGCCTGCTGCTCACCGAAGCCGAACTTGCCAAGCAGTTTTAGAAGGTTTGCGTTCTTAGAGCCCTGCACCACCTGCGCCATTGCTGCCTTTTCTTCTGCGGAGAAGAATCGCGATTTCTTTTGGTTATTAAGGATCGCTCGAAACTGAACTCGCAGGCCGTTCTCGTACCCGCTGGCTTGATTGCGAGCCTTATCCATCGCCTCGCCTATCAGTTCAGAGCTGCGCATGCGGCGCCAAAGCTTGCGTGCTGTTCCGTAACGGGCAGATACCTGACGTCCGACATCTGCGCCGTCCTCGGCTCTGAGCACATTAGGGCGGTTCATGAAATCGTCTAACCGGTCAACGACCATTCCGCCGAACATGGCCTCACGCTTGTCGGTCAAGTTGGAAGCGACGTTCTTGGCGACCTCGCGTATTTCGCTTAGTTCTTCGAGGCTCATTGGCTGGCGAGAGTTGGCCCGCGCAAACATTTCATCGACCAAGCCAGACGTCTCTGGCGACAAACGCTGTCTCAACCCTTTTTTGCGCGTTGCGTCCTTAACCTCGAAGGCAAGCACTCGAAACGCGTTCGGGTTGACCGTTGCTCCTAGCTGGTCGATCTCGCGATACAGGCCATTCGACACATCGCGAAGCTGATCGCGACTCGGGGCTGCGTCTTGGAGTAGTTCGTCGGCTTTACTGTTAACCCTATTGGTCTGACGCGCTGCTCTGGCATTCCGCACAGCCTTAACACCGCCTATGCCGGCCGCCTCAAGAACAAGAGCGGGAAAAGTGGTTGCGGCCGCGGCTAAAGTAGGACTACCAGTGACCTCGAAGACAGTGTCACCAATAGCAGATTCTGCTTTCTCAAAAGCCTCGCCAATTGGAGCCATGAATCCGGCTGTGGCTCGTAAGGCGTCTTGACCTTCTTCAGTTCTGGGTTCGTAACGGAGGGTGTTTCTAGTGGCCTCTATGGCCTCTGTTGGGGAACGCCCACCTGGGAGTAAGGCTCCGATTCCGGCGAGTCCGGCAAGTGGCTCAGCAACCACACTAGAAGCCACAGTACCAGCAGCTTCCAGGCCACCAAGCACGCGCCCTTGAATAGACCGATCAGAATCCCCTCGATCGTTCCCCGAGTTATCGACCAGGCCATCAGTAGCCGGTCCTTGAGACTCGAATGCGCCCTGCTCATACATGGATTGTATCTGAGCTTGAGCTTGTTCGGGCGTCGCTCCGTCTGGAACCTCGAACTTGGCCACACGGCCGTCGGGCATTTCAAAGCGTGCGATCGGCATTATTCGAAGCCCAAGAACTTGATGCCGCCGGATGGCGCGGCCGGTGCCTGTGGGCTTTCTGGCCCAAGCTCGGCGTTCATATAGGTCCGCATCTCTTGAATGGCAAACGGATCACCCGTTCTCTCTGCGGCCTGCATAGCTACTGATGTCTTGATCTCTGCAAGCTGGATCAGGTTGTCGATGATTCGCTTGTTACCTTCGGTCGACTTACCGATACCCGCTTCGATGGCTTGGAGCTTTGCGCCCTCACGTTCGGTGAACTGAGCCCCGAAGGTGTCTCTAAGCTGGCTAAGCACGGACTTGGCTAGGTTGTTTGTCAACTCAGCCTCGTCAGCACCTTCGATACCAAAAAAGTTCTTGATCTTCAGAGCCGCCCCAGCGAAACCGCCAGTGTTCAGTTCCTCAAGAAGCTCCTTGGTGCTCCGCAATCGCGGCATTTCACGCGCAGCACGGATGCCAATATCAATAGTTTCCTGCGCGCGCCCGGCGGTACCTTTTGCGTTAGCCGCAGCACCTGCCTTATCCCCGGAGAACTGGACCATCGCTTCCGGAGTGAGCCCCATATCGTTGACAGGGTCGCCGCCGAGAGGCAGTAGCTGCTCAACCATTTTTCCGGATTGGCGATCAAACACTGGGATAGACCGGGCAAAACTGTCGTCTTCTAGCTTTACCACCCGACCGGTCTCCCCGACCTGGTAGCCTTGCTGTCCGCGTGGAGGTGGGCTGAGTAGCTTCAGCCCCTGCAAATTTTTCTGAAGACTTCCGTTTTCAGCCGCCCGTTCTTCTGGTGACATACTGCCAAGGAAGCCAACTAGCCTGTCCGGCGTTCCTCCCTGAGGAAGAGGTATAGCTCCCAGCTCTGCGAGTGCTGCAACAGCCGGAGTCTCTATCTCTGCCGCGCGCTGGTGCTGTCCTCGAGCGTAGAGATCTCCGGCGTACTGAATGCGAGCGGCCATGTTTTGCATAGCATTCTTTCGCTGTTCATCTTGCTGCTGGCTCTGCAAAAGCTGTGCGCGCGTGTTTGAATCACGCTCTCTAGCTGTTGCTGCTTGCCATTGCGCACCACGACCTGCGAACCCTTCTCCGGCGCCCTGTATTGCGCGCCACTGGTCTGTGCTGAGTCCCAAGAACTTGCCATCAGCCATTAAAGAGTGCTCCGTAATCAACGCGCAGATATCCATCGACACCTTCAAAAGCATGCTCGGGATGCTCTTGCGCTATAACGCCGATGTTCGAATCCGAGATGCCTGCATCCACCCAATCCCATGAATAGATATTTGCTCCACGGTAGACGCCAAGTTTCTGTATATTTTTCTTAAGCCGGATGTCTGATAGAGCAAAACCAGATCCAAGTGCGCCAACACC
>JBCBZV010000213.1:0-4517 GCA_039815155.1 Pseudomonadota bacterium | reverse complement strand
CCATATTCGTCGGGCTGCAGCTCGCAATAGCCAGCAGAGTCGCCGCTGCAAAAAGGCGTTTAGGCCCCAACCGGGGGTCGTAATTCATTTTGAGGCTGATGCAGGCCTAGGACTGTATGAAGGTGGCACGCTTACCGCAGGCGGCACGGCGGAGCGTCCCATCACGCTGCGTGGTACTAAGGACCAGAGTGGGTTCTGGCGCGGCATTCACAGCGAAGGGTCACTCGCGTTAAGGCACGTCAGGATTGCCAACGCTGGAGGGAACTATGTTTATTGTTGTAATTCACCGGCGGCGGTGTTCGCTCGAAGCGGCAGCGTGGTTCTTGAGCAGGTCGAGTTTACCCAATTAGAAAGTTGTGAGGTGTATGCGCGCCAGCGCGTCGATCTGACGATCGATGGTCAGCGGAATAGCAAACTCGATGAGCGGGACATCTGCACTGGAGGCGGCTATCTGCCTGCCGATGTGAACCAGGGAACTCGGCTGGTCGCTACGGAGCGCGAGGTCGACTACTTCGTAAAGGCGGGCCAGGTCGTCAACATCACGAAGTCACTCACCATTGACCCTGGTGTGGTGATCGAATTTGAGGAGAACGCGGGACTTGGTGTTTACGACGCCGGCGTACTGAATGCGCAAGGAACCGAGGACCGCCCGATCGTGCTGAGAGGTAAGGAAGATCGTCCCGGCTACTGGAGAGGTATTCACACCGAATCGCAAACGCTGCTTGAGCATGTCGAGGTGAAGAACGCGGGCTCAACCTATGTTTATTGCTGCAATGACGCCGCCGGCATTTTTGCTAAAGGTGGATCTTTAAATATAAAGAACAGCGCTTTGATTAGGAATCAAGGCTGTGCGCTAAGCGCGACGACGTCTACCGAATTGAGTATTCAAGACAATCGCTTTGAGAACAATGAGGCCGATGTCTGCGCTGATCCTGTCCCACTTCCCACCTCTATCAAAGAGGACACAGTACTGCGACGATCGGGACGGGAAGTCGATTACTACGCTCCCGACAACCAAGTCACCAATATCACGGCAAAGCTCAGCATTGAAGCCGGGGTAACCATCGAGATGGGGCAAAACTCTGGTCTCGGTGTTTACGACACAGGGTCGCTGCTTGCCCAAGGAGACCAAGACCAACCGATCGTCTTCAAAGGTAAAGAAGATCGTCCTGGCTACTGGAGAGGTATTCACACCGAATCGCAAGCGCTACTTGAACATATAGAACTCAAGAATGCCGGCTCAACCTATGTTTATTGCTGCAACGGCGCTGCTGGAATTTTAGGCAAAGGTGGCTCTCTCGCGCTAATAAACAGTGCTCTGACCGGGAATCAGGGCTGCGCGCTAAGCGCGACGACGTTCACGAACTTGAGTGTCCAAGACAGCCGCTTTGAGAACAATGAAGCCGATGTCTGCGCTGACCCCGTCCCACTTCCTGCCTCTATCCAGGAAGACACTGTATTACGGCGTTCAGGGCGCGAAGTGGATTACTACGTACCCGACGACCAAGTTACCGATATCACGGCAAAGCTCAGCATTGAGGCTGGAGTCACGATCGAGATGGGAAGAAACTCCGGTCTGGGCTTCTACGACGCTGGTACCTTACAGGCGAAGGGTACGACGGAGGAACCGATAGCTATTCGCGGAAAACAGGATCAAATTGGGTATTGGCGCGGTATCTACAGCGAAAAGTCCCTAGTGTTGAAACATGCGCAGATCAGCAACGCTGGGCGAGACTATGTCTACTGTTGCAACCAGCCGGCCGCGATTTTCGCTCGGAGTGGCAGCGTAGCCTTAGAGAGCGTCGAATTTGCTAAGCAACAAAGTTGTGAGGTTTACGCCCGCCAGCGCGTAGATCTGCTCATTAATGGTGAGCGAAATTCTTCTCTTGAACAGCAGGATATCTGTACCGCCGGGGGCTATCTTCCCAGTGATATCAGGCGGAGTACTCTGTTGATCGATACCGATAGCGAGGTTGATTACATCGTAAAAGCAGGCCAGATCGTCAACGTGACTCAAGCACTCACTATCGACCCAGGGGTCGTGATCGAATTCGAGGAAAACGCGGGTCTAGGTGTGTATGACACCGGTGCACTGTATGCGCAAGGTACCGTGGACAACCCAATCGTGCTCAAGGGTGCCGAAGACAGACCGGGCTACTGGCGGGGTATCCATACAGAAACGGATGCGACTCTGGAACATGTCGAGATAAGCAATGCCGGTAGCACATACGTGTATTGCTGCCACCAAAGTGCGGCAGTCTACGCAAAGCGCGGATCGTTAACGGCAAAAGCCAATCTGTTTCGAAGCAACGATAACTGCGCTTTATTCGCTAGCGACGATGTGAACCTTTTAGCCGCCGACAACCGCTTCGAAAATCACTCCGGTGACCCTCTCTGTCCCGCTGGGCTCACACAAATGGCTTCGGAGCAGAAAACGGTTCCAGAAGAACAATCAGCCAATCAACTTGCCAGCAGCGCCGCAGGTAGCCGAGCGACAACAGGTGGTGATTTAACAAAGACGACTAGGAAGATGGCCGACGCGGTAAAGACGCCCGGATCTTTAGACAGAGGGCCTAAAATGCGGCGGTGCCAGAAGATCTACCGGTGCTATGCAAAGCAAGACGTTCGTAACGCGATTCGAGATCTCAGTTACCGAGTAACGCCAGGGGATCCGGAGTTCTGCGAGCAGTTGTGGGGTTGGTTTGGGAACGCAGACTGCGCAAGCGATGAGCAGCTAAAAATCGCCAACTACAGCTTCGGCATAATTCATGAAAATGACTGGTTACGCTGCGATCCACTTGAGAACTATCTCAAGGAACTCAAGCAACGCTGGGATTCCGGTGAAGATACCCAGGAGGCTGAAAAACAGCTAGAAGCAGCTTATTTAAAGGCTTTCGGTAGTTTTCTGGGCGCCGGCGGTCCGGAAGCATTCTGCGAGGCCATTATGGAAGGGGTCGGATAGTGCAAGCACCGTACGGTAACTATCCAACGTGTATCACCGTAGTGCTCTGTGTGGTTCGAGCCTTGACATAGTAGAGGTCGGCGGTTGGAATCCGCCTGGTCCTACCAAAAATTAGTTGTAGGTTCTCAGACCTTCGGTGACACTTCAGCCCGTGTTTTTTAGATGAGTCTCTCGTACGGAGTCTTCCCATCTAGAGCCCCGTGCGGTCGATCATAATTGTAGTAGTCCTCCCATTCACGCAGTTTCCTGTTGAATAGATGGATTTCGGTTGATATCCCGCCCTTATCGACTAATTGATAGAACTCCTCATCGTCGATGCGGTGTGATCGCTCAACCTTACCGTTCAACCGGGGCTTTCGGGGTTTGATGTAGACATGGGTGATGTCGAGCGGCTCTGCGTGCCAATGAAATTGTGATTGGAACTCAGCGCCGTTGTCTGTTTGAAGCACGTGAATTCGAAACGGCAGCCTGTCTCTGACATCGTCGAGGAATTGGATCGCTTTCTTTTGATTACAAGCGTCGTAGATTTTGAGGATTCGAATACGCGTGCAGTCGTCAATAGCGGTGAACTGATAGAGGCGCTTTCTAGAGCCTGGTATGCGCTCCAGGAACTTTACATCCATCTGTATTCGGTGACCGGGCTTCGCTTTTTCGTAGCGTTTCCAGCGCTTCCTATGAGGTTGATGTTTCTGGTTGGCAGGGAGCCTGCCCATACCGTGTCGCTCAAGTAGGCGATGAACTGTGGATACGGCGATAGAGATTTGGTGATAACGCTTTAGGTATGCCGCGATTCTGCCAGCACCGAAATGATAGTTCTGGCGCAGATAAAGAATCTTTTCTACGACTGACGACTTCGTCGCATTGGGAGACGATTGGGGGGCTCGAGATCGATCTGCGAGACCCGCTTCTCCAAGCTCCTCGAAACGGCGTTTCCAGCGGTAAAAGGCGGTTCGAGAAATACCGAAGTACCGACAAGTTCTCGCAACTTGTCTGGGCTCACCATCAGCCCAATTGAGAATCTTTAACCGCCAGGCCACTAACCTGGCTTGCTCTGCCTTGGTCATAGAGCTTTCTTCTCCACGTCTTCATGGGATGAAAGCTGAATATGTCACGCATGTGATGGGAATTCACAAACGGGGCTCTGGTCTGCTAAGCCGTTAGTGGCATTGATTCAGACCTACTAGTTTATGGTTCTACGCCCCTTGCGATGACCGTCGAACCGCTATAAAAGCAGAGTAAAGATTGCGGCCGATGGACCGACCCAATCGATTGGCGATCGTGACGGCTATGATCCATAAATACGTTCCATCGATGGATAGGGGGTTTGTAGTGGTCACTTTTACATTTGAAGCTAACCTGGATTCTGATGAGATAACTCTTTAGCGAACGTAGGCGCAGCACTAGTTAGCACGTAAGCACTCCAGAAAAACGGGCTTCGATAACGCGGGTGGGCCTTTAGTGCAAGCTGGGCTTGCCGTAGTGATTCGGAAAGCCCAAGCTGTTTTGATCGGAATGCGTCGTAGAATTGACCTTCGCCGAAGCGGGGCGCCGACAT